>NZ_AWUR01000048.1:0-107626 GCF_000468835.1 Acidaminococcus sp. BV3L6
CTTCGAAATAATCTTTAAAGCCCAAGCGAGGGGCTTGACAAAAGCCCCTCACTTCTTTATGTTATTATGGGCCCGCGATGAGGCAAGAGATGGCTTCCGCCCGAGAGGTCAGGAAGGGAACTTTTGCTGAGTATGTCCGTTCATTGAAACGTGGCGATTGGAGGAATTAAGCACAATGGCAAAGACTCAAAAAATCCGTATACGCCTGAAAGCGTATGACTACAAAGCACTGGACCTGAGCGCTTCCAAGATTGTGGAAACGGCAAAACGTACCGGTGCACAGGTTTCTGGTCCGATTCCGCTTCCTACGGAAAAGAACATCTACACGATCCTGCGTTCCCCTCATGTCAACAAGGACTCCCGTGAACAGTTCGAAATGAGAACCCACAAGAGACTCGTTGATATCCTGGAACCGACACCTAAGACGATCGACGCACTGACCCGCTTGGATCTTCCTGCTGGTGTAGATATTGAGATCAAAGCGTAAGGAGGTGCGATGATGGCTAGAGGAATCTTAGGTAAAAAATTAGGCATGACCCAGATTTTCGAAGCTGACGGTACGCTCGTCCCTGTAACCGTTGTTGAAGCAGGTCCCTGCGTGGTGCTTGCCAACAAGACGGAAGAGACGGACGGCTATAACGCCATTCAGCTCGGATTTGGTGATATCAAAGAAAAACACGTTAATAAACCCATGAAGGGTTTCTTCGACAAGGCTGGTGTCGCTCCTGTCAAATTCGTACGGGAATTCCGTCTTGCTGAAGCTTCTGAATATAAAGTCGGCGATAAGATTGCAGCTGACATCTTTGCAGCTGGTGATCTCGTTGACGCCATCGGCGTTTCCCGCGGTAAGGGCTTCGCTGGTACGATTGAACGCCACAACTTCGCTCGTGGTCCTATGAAACACGGTTCCAAGAGCCACCGTGAACCGGGCTCCAACGGTCCGATGCATTCCGGTCCTGGCGGACGTGTAATCAAAGGCAAGAAGCTTCCTGGCCGCCTGGGTGGTCAGAGTGCGACCGTTCAAAGACTGACGATTGCCAAAGTGGATGCAGAACGCAACCTCATCATGGTCAAGGGTTCTGTTCCTGGTGCCGCTGGTACCTTCCTGATGCTTAGAGACACGGTTCGCCCCGTTGTCAAAAAAGCTGACAAGAAATAATTCGAAAGGAGGGCGTTACAATGCCGAAAGTTGCAATTTACGATCTGACCGGTAAAAAGACCGGTGAAGAAATAGAATTGATGGATTACGTCTTTGGCGTAGAATTCAACGAAGCCGTTGTCCACCAGGCTGTTGTTATGCAGCAAGCCAATGAACGTCAAGGCACCCATGCTACCAAAACCCGCGGTATGGTCCGTGGTGGCGGCAGAAAGCCTTGGAAACAGAAAGGTACTGGCCGTGCCCGTGCCGGTTCCGTTCGTTCCCCTCTGTGGGTCGGCGGCGGTACCATCTTTGGACCGAGTCCCCGCAGCCATGCTATCGATATGCCCCGTAAAGCCCGTCGCCTTGCTATCCGCTGCGCACTGAGCTCCAAGGTTGCCGATGGCTCCCTCGTTATCGTTGATGGTCTTTCCTTTGCCGATAACAAAACCAAGAACACCGTTGAAATGCTCAAAGGCTTCGAAGCTTCTAATAAGAAAGCCCTGATCATCACGGACGGTGAAAACGAAAACGTTGAACTTTCTTCCCGCAACATTGAGAAAGTCAAGGCACTCAGCAACGACTGCCTGAATGTTTTCGACATCCTGAATGCAGAAAAAGTACTGCTGGCCAAAGATGCCGTAGCTAGAATTGAGGAGGTGCTCGCATAATGGCTGCTAATCCTCGCGACATCATCATTAGACCTATCGTTACCGAAAAGACTTCTGATATGATGAAGGACAACAAATATACTTTCCAGGTAGCTATGGGAGCTAACAAGACAGAAATCCGCCAAGCCATTGAAGCCATCTTCAATGTCAAGGTTGTTAACGTCAACACTGTCCGCGTTGAAGGCAAGAAAAAACGTATGGGCAGATTTGAAGGTAAGCGTTCCGATTACAAGAAAGCAATTGTAAAGCTCGCTAGTGGCAATACGATTCCGCTCTTCGAAGGAATGTAATTCGTCTAAGGAGGTCAAAACATGGCTATTAAAAGCTTTAATCCGTATTCTCCTTCTAGACGCAGCATGACTGTGTCCACCTTTGAAGAGATTACGACGGATAAGCCCCATCGCCCTTTGGTTGTCAAACTGAACAAGCATGCCGGCCGCAACTACACCGGTAAGACCACGGTCCGTCATCAGGGCGGCGGCCACAAGAGACAATATCGTATCATCGATTTCAAACGTACGAAGGACAATATCCCGGCTAAAGTGGCTACGATCGAATACGATCCTAACCGTTCTGCCAACATTGCCCTTTTGAACTATGCTGACGGCGAAAAACGCTACATCCTGGCTCCTCAGGGCCTGAAGGTCGGCGATGTCGTCGTAAGCGGTCCCGAAGCTGATATCAAGGTCGGCAACACGCTGCCGCTCCTCAATATCCCCCTTGGTACCATGGTCCACAACGTCGAAATGAAAATCGGCAAAGGTGGTCAGCTTGGCCGTTCTGCTGGCGCTGGTATCCAGCTCATGGCTAAGGAAGGCAGCTATGCCCTGCTCCGTCTCCCCTCTGGTGAGCTCCGTCAGGTCCACATCAACTGCCGTGCAACCATCGGCGAAATCGGCAACCTGGATCACGAAAACCTGACCCTTGGTAAAGCCGGCCGTTCCCGTTGGCTTGGTGTCCGTCCTGCTAACCGCGGTGTTGCGATGAACCCGAACGACCATCCGCATGGCGGTGGTGAAGGTCACTCCCCTGTTGGTCGTAAGCGTCCTGTTACTCCTTGGGGCAAGAGTGCTTTTGGTACTCGTACCCGGAAGAACAAGAAAGCTTCCAGCAAACTGATCCTGAAACGCAGAACGAAATAACCAAGTACTGGGAAAGGAGGCATAACCCGTGTCCAGATCTGTAAAAAAAGGACCGTACGTCCAGGAAAGCCTGAAAAAGAAAATTGATGCCCTGAATGCTGCAGGGGAAAAGAAAGTCGTCAAGACTTGGAGCCGCAGCTCTACGATTCTCCCTGAATTCCTGGGGCATACCATTGCTGTTCATGACGGCCGCAAACATGTTCCCGTCTACATTACGGAAGATATGGTTGGCCATAAACTCGGCGAATTTGCACCGACCCGCCTCTTCAGAGGCCATGGTGATAAAGCGGCTGCTGTCGCTGGTAAATAATTAGGGGAAGGAGGAACCATACGATGGAAGAAGCTAAGGCTGTTGCCAAATATATCCGCATCGCACCGCGCAAACTGCGCATTGTGATCAACCTCATCCGCGGTAAGTCCGTGAACGAAGCATTCGCAATCCTCAAGTACACCCCTAAGGTTGGTTCTGAAGTGATTGAGAAGGTGCTTCGCTCGGCTGTTGCCAATGCGGAACATAATTTCGACATGAACGTTGATAATCTGGTAGTGTCCAGCGCATTTGTGGACCAGGGTCCGACCATGAAAAGAATTCATCCACGCTCCCGTGGACAGGCATTCAAGATCCTGAAACGCTCCAGTCACGTGACTGTTGCTGTATCCGAAAAATAATCATCCTGTCAGAAGGAGGGAATGAATAGTGGGTCAGAAAGTTAATCCACATGGTTTTAGGGTTGGCGTAATCGATGATTGGGATTCCAAGTGGTTCGCCGACAAAGACTATCAAAAATATCTTTTGGAAGATATCAAAATCCGTGAATTCATTAAAGATAAACAGTTCCAGGCTGGCATTTCCCGTGTAGCCATCGAAAGAACCGAACAAAAGATGCGTATTTCCATCTACACGGCTAAACCGGGTATTGTCATTGGCCGTCAGGGCAGCAATATTGAGCTCCTCAAGAAGGATCTTGCTAAACTGACTGACAGCAAACTGGACATCAACATCATCGAGGTCAAATCCCCCGATATGGACGCTACCCTCGTTGCTGAAAACGTAGCTGGCCAGCTGGAACGCCGTATCGCTTTCCGCCGTGCCATGAAACAGTGCGTAGGCCGTACCATGCGCTTGGGTGCAAAAGGAATCAAGATCACCTGCTCCGGCCGTCTTGGCGGTGCTGAAATTGCCCGTACCGAATCTTATCGTGACGGCAGCATTCCCCTGCACACCCTGCGTGCCAACATTGACTATGGTACTGCTGAAGCCCATACCACCTATGGCCGCATCGGCATCAAGGTATGGATCTATAAAGGTGAAGTTCTCCCGACTGTGAAAGCAGCCGCTAAGAAAGAAGCTCCTGAAGGGCAAGAAGGAGGGGCGAAATAATGTTATTACCAAAGAGAGTACAGCATCGTAAACAACATAGAGGACGCATGAAGGGCCGCGCAATGCGTGGTAATCGTGTAGCACACGGCGAGTATGGTTTGGTCGCCCTGGAACCGTCCTGGATCACCAACCGTCAGATCGAGGCTGCCCGTATTGCTATGACCCGTTACATCAAACGTGGCGGTCAAGTCTGGATCCAGATTTTCCCGGACAAACCTGTCACCGCTAAAGCCGCTGGCTCCCGTATGGGTAGTGGTAAAGGTTCCCCTGAATACTGGGTTGCCGTTGTCAAACCGGGCCGCGTGATGTTCGAAATGGCTGGCGTAACGGAAGAAGTTGCTCGCGAAGCGATGCGTCTTGCTGGCAACAAACTGCCGATCAAGACCCGTTTTGTTAGCAAGGAACAGCTGGATGCCGAAGTCACCGCGCGTGAAAATGGAGTAGGTGGTGAAGCTTAATGAAAACTAAAGAAATCAGAGAAATGTCTGGCAGCGATCTCGATGCAAAGCTGGCCGGCTTGAAAGACGAACTTTTCAACCTGCGTTTTCAAATGGCGACGGGACAACTGGAAAACCCCATGAAGATCCGTGAAGTCAAGAAGTCCATCGCCCAGATCAAAACGATCCAGAGAGAACGCGAGATTAACTCCTGATTGGAGTTATACCTAAGCGAAGGAGGCAACATTTCGTGGCTGAAGAAAGAAACATGCGTGTTACGCGTACGGGCAAAGTCGTTAGCGACAAGATGCAAAAGACCGTAGTGGTCGCCATCGAACGTCTGGTTCAGCATCCCCTCTATAAAAAAGGCGTAATGCATACCATCAAATTGAAGGCTCATGACGAAAACAACGATGCACATGTTGGTGATACCGTTAAGATTGCGCAGACCCGTCCTTTGTCCAAGGATAAGTGCTGGCGTGTCGTTGAAATCGTTGAACGCGCAAAATAAGATTGACTGATAGACTGCTGGGCAGTCTTGCTCAGCAAGGGAGGTAAACCATGATTCAACAACAGACGGTGCTGAATGTTGGCGACAATACCGGTGCCAAGAAGATTATGTGTATCCGCGTATTGGGCGGTTCTTATCGTAGATACGCCAATATCGGCGATGTGATTGTAGCTGCTGTTAAGGATGCAACACCCGGTGGCGTTGTCCAAAAAGGTCAAGTCGTAAAGGCCGTTGTCGTCCGTTCCGTCAAAGGCACTCGCCGTGCTGACGGTTCCTACATTCGTTTCGACGAAAACGCAGCTGTCGTTATCAAAGACGACAAGAGCCCGGTGGGCACTCGTATTTTTGGACCAGTTGCACGTGAACTTCGTGAAAAAGATTACATGAAGATCATTTCCCTGGCCCCGGAAGTACTCTAAGAAGGAGGTATCGCGAACATGACCAAATTACACGTAAGAAAAGGCGATACCGTTGTGGTACTCGCCGGCAAAGATAAAGGCAAGGAAGGCAAAGTTGTAGCTGCTTTCCCTAAAAAAGGCAAAGTTACCGTTGAAGGCGTCAGCGTTGTGAAGCGCCACAGCAAACCGAGCCAGAAAAACCCGCAGGGCGGCATTGTGGAAAAGGAATCCCCGATTTCTTCTTCCAACGTCATGATTGTCTGCCCGGCTTGCAAGAAACCGACCCGTATTAAGAAAGTGGCTGTTGGTGACGGATTCGCCAGAGCTTGCAAGAAATGCGGCGAAGTCATCGATAAATAATACGGGAAGGAGGAGAACAAATGGCAACCAGATTGCAAGAAAAATACACTTCCGAAGTCTGCAAAGGCTTAATGGAAAAGTTCAATTATAAGAATGTCAACGAACTTCCGAAACTGGAAAAAGTTGTCATCAACATTGGCTGCGGCGATGCTGTCACCAACAGCAAAGCCATTGATTCCGCAGTTGAGGACCTGACTGTTATTTCCGGCCAGAAACCCCTCATCACGAAAGCCAAGAAATCCATCGCTGCTTTCAAACTGCGTGAAGGCATGCCCATTGGTGTCAAGGTTACGCTCCGCGGCAGCCGCATGTATGAATTCCTTGATAAATTCATGAACATCGCTCTTCCTCGTGTCCGTGACTTCCGTGGTGTCAATCCCCAGTCCTTTGACGGTCGTGGCAACTACTCCATCGGCCTCAAGGAACAGCTGATTTTCCCGGAAATCGACTATGATAAGGTTGATAAAGTCCGCGGCATGGACGTAATCATCGTTACGACGGCTAAGAGTGACGAAGAAGGCAGAGAGCTCTTGAGACTGCTCGGTATGCCGTTCAGTGCGTAAGGAGGAGTAAAACCGTGGCAAAGACCGCATTGATTGAGAAATGGAAAGCGGAACCTAAGTTCAAGGTTCGTCAATATAACCGCTGCAAGATTTGTGGCAGACCGCACGCTTACATGCGCAAGTTCGGCATTTGCCGTATCTGCTTCCGGAAATACGCTTATGAAGGCGCTATCCCCGGTGTTAAAAAAGCAAGCTGGTAAGAGCGCAAATTCAGGAAGGAGGATATTCGCAAATGACTATGACTGATCCGATTGCCGATATGCTTACGCGCATCCGTAATGCAAACTCGGTTCATCACGATAAAGTTGAAATCCCCTGTTCCAAAATCAAGACTGCCATTGCAGAGATTTTGAAGAACGAAGGTTTCATCAAAGATTTCGAAGTCGTTCCCGGAAAGCATCAAGATGTGATCCGCGTACTTCTGAAATATGGTCCGAACAAGGAACATGTTATTTCCGGCATTAAACGTATCTCCAAACCCGGCCTCCGGGTTTACTCCCAGAAAGACCAGCTGCCTCGCGTACTGGGTGGCCTGGGGATCGCTGTTATCTCCACCAGCAAGGGCATGATGACTGACAAGGCTGCCCGCAAGGCTGGACTTGGCGGCGAAGTCATCGCTTACGTTTGGTAAGATCATCCTAGGACCGGAGGTGCTTATAAGTGTCAAGAATTGGTAAGAATCCGATTACCGTCCCTGATAAGGTTACGGTAACCGTGAACGATAATCTGGTCACCGTCAAGGGACCGAAAGGCGAACTTTCCCGCCAGATCAACAAAGAAATTAGCGTGGAACTCAAAGACGGCGTCATCACCGTGACCCGCCCCAGCGATGATAAGACCCATCGCTCTCTCCACGGCCTGTCCCGTACCTTGATCAACAACATGATCATCGGTGTTACGGAAGGCTATTCCAAGAGCCTGGAAATTCAGGGTGTTGGTTACCGTGCTGCTAAACAGGGCAAGGCCATCAGCTTTACGCTCGGCTTCTCCCATCCCTGCGTCATGGAACCGCCCGAAGGCATCACCTTTGATGTTCCTGGTCCGAGCCAGATCGTTGTATCCGGTATCGACAAGGAAAAAGTGGGTGCTGTTGCCGCTGAAATCCGTAGCCTGCGTGCTCCTGAACCTTATAAAGGCAAAGGGATCCGTTACGTTGGCGAACATATCATCCGCAAGGTTGGTAAAGCGGGCGCCAAAGGCAAGAAGTAATTTCTAGAAGGAAGGAGTGAATCTCTTGCTGAACAAGAAAGATAAGAACGCTGCACGTCAGAAACGTCACGTGCGCATGCGCAGAAATATTGTGGGTACTGCTGAAAGACCCCGTTTTAACGTATATCGCTCCCTGAGCAACATCTATGCTCAGATCATCAACGATGAAACCGGCGAAACCCTCGTCGCTGCTTCCACGGTTGAAAAGGCCAACAAAGAAAACTACGGCGGCAACATCGAAGCAGCCAAGGTTGTTGGTGCTGAAATCGCCAAGAAAGCCCTTGAAAAAGGGATCAAGACCGTTGTGTTTGACCGTGGTGGTTACCTGTACCATGGCCGCGTAGCTGCTCTTGCAGAAGCTGCTCGCGAAGCTGGCCTGGAATTTTAACAGAGGGAGGACATTTAAGTGGCTAATTTTGAAAAACAAGATGACGGCTTCAAAGAAAGAGTCGTCTTCATTAACCGCGTAGCTAAAGTCGTCAAAGGCGGACGTCGTTTCTCCTTCTCTGCTTTGGTTGTTGTCGGCGACGAAAATGGCAAAGTTGGCATGGGCATGGGCAAAGCTGCCGAAGTGCCTGAAGCCATCCGTAAGGGTGTGGAAGATGCCAAGAAGAACCTCATCACGGTTCCGATGAAGGGCTCCACCATTCCTCATGAAATCATCGGCATCTTTGGTGCTGGCCGCGTCCTTCTGAAACCGGCTGCCCCTGGTACCGGTGTTATCGCCGGCGGCCCGGTCCGTGCCGTCCTGGAACTGGCTGGTGTCAAAGACATCCTCACCAAATCCCAGGGAACTTCCAACCCGAACAACGTTGTTCGCGCAACGCTGGAAGGCCTGAAGCTCCTGAAAAATGCTGCAGATGTTGCTGCCCTGCGCGGTAAGACTGTAGAAGAATTGTTAGGCTAAGGAGGACAGCGAGATGGCACAAGTTAAAATCACGCTTACCCGTAGCTTGATTGGTTATCCGAAAGACCAGCGCGCAACCGTTAAGGCCCTGGGCTTGGGTAAGATCCGTACCAGTGTTGTAAAAGAAGATAGTGCTTCCCTCCGTGGTATGCTCCACAAGGTTGCACATCTTGTTGAAGTCGAAGAAGTCAAGGCTTAAGGAGGGCTTGCGATGTATCTGCATGAATTAGCACCCGCTCCTGGCTCCAAGAAATCCCGCGTCCGTGTTGGCCGTGGTCTTGGTTCCGGACTGGGCAAGACATCCGGTAAAGGCCAAAAAGGTCAGAAATCCCGTAGTGGCGGGGTAAAGCGTCCTGGATTCGAAGGTGGCCAGAAGCCGTTATACCTGCGTCTGCCGAAACGCGGTTTCTACAATAAATTCGGCGCTCATTACACCGTTGTAAATGTCGAGGAACTGAATCGCTTTGACGACGGCGCAGTGGTCGATCCTGTATCCCTTATCGAAGAAGGTATCGTCAAGAACGTCCGCGACGGTATCCGCATCCTCGGTAACGGCGAACTTACGAAGAAGCTCACCGTCAAGGCTTGTGGCTTCAGCAAGACCGCAGAGGAAAAGATCGTTGCTGCCGGCGGTAAAGTAGAGGTGATCTAATTGGCTTCAGCCCTTGATAACCTGATGCAGGCTACAGAACTCCGAAAGAAGTTGTCTTTTACACTTGCGATGTTCATAGTATTCAGGGCTGGAACGCAAATCCCCGTTCCGGGGGTCAACGCAGCCATGATCGAACAGCTTTTCAATAACGGGAACCTGTTCGGGCTGCTCGACTTGTTCTCCGGCGGCGCACTCAGCAAATTTTCAATATTTGCTATGAGCATTACTCCTTATATCAATGCGTCGATCATCACTCAGCTTTTGACCGTGGTCATCCCGACCTTGGAAGAATGGTCCAAGGAAGGAGCGGAGGGCGCCAAAAAGATCAACAAGATCAACCGCTACGCAGCCGTTGTTCTTGGTGTGATCCAGGCAATCGGCATGGCCTATGGCCTCCGCGTTGCCGTCAATAACCCGACTTTCTTCTCCTACCTCACCATTGTCGTCTCCCTGACGGCAGGTACGATTCTCCTCATGTGGATCGGTGAGCAAATTACGGCGCGAGGGATCGGAAACGGGATCTCGCTGATCATTTTCGCTGGTATCATTTCAAGGCTTCCGAGTGGAATGGCCGTTATGTACCGGTACTTACAAGCCGGAACCATCAACATCTTCAATCTCCTGATTTTCGCCGTCCTGGCCGTACTCATGGTGATGTTTGTCGTAGCGATCACCGTCGCTTACCGCAAGATTCCCGTCCAGTACGCCAAGCGCGTTGTTGGGCGCAAGATGTACGGTGGCCATACGACCTATATTCCGCTTAAGGTCAACCAAGCCGGTGTCATGCCTATCATCTTCGCCTCTTCCGTATTGATGTTTCCTGTAACGATTGCCCAGTTCATCCAGGTTCCCTGGGTGCAGAAGGTAGCCAGCTATCTCCAATGGGGCACTCCGCTGCAGACAACACTGTACGTACTGCTCATCCTGTTCTTTACTTACTTCTATACGGCAGTAAGCCTCAACATCCCTGAGATGTGCGACAACATCAAGAAGTATGGCGGGTTCATCCCGGGCCTTCGTCCTGGCAAGCCGACCATTGCTTACCTTGATAAGATCATGAACAGGATCACCTTGGCAGGGGCCGTATTCCTCGCCTTCATTGCGGTGATGCCAAACATCATCGTGTGGCTGACGGGAATCTCCGGCATCTACTTTGGCGGTACGGCACTCCTCATCGTTGTTGGTGTTGCCCTCGATACGATGAAGCAGGTTGAATCCATGGTACTGATGCGTCATTACCAAGGCTTCATGAAATAGGAGAGAAAATATGCATATTCTTTTAATGGGACCTCCCGGCGCAGGCAAGGGAACCCAAGCAGAAAAATTAGTTGCCGACTTCCCAATTCCCCATATTTCCACGGGAGATATGTTCCGTGCGGCTGTGAAAAATGGAACGGAACTGGGCAAGGAAGCCAAGAAATATATGGACGCCGGCGGACTGGTGCCCGACGAAGTCACCATTGGAATCGTACGGGAACGCCTGAGCCAGCCGGACTGTGTCAAAGGATTCATCCTGGATGGATTCCCACGCACGAAGGAACAGGCTGCTGCTCTTGATGACATCCTGAAGGACCTCAAGATCGAGCTTGACGCCGCTGTGAACATTGCTGTTCCCGACGCCGACCTTGTCAGCCGCGTAACGGGCCGCCGCATCTGCAAGGCCTGTGGCGCAACCTTCCATGTCACCTTCAATCCCCCCAAAAAGGAAAATGTCTGTGACAAATGCGGCGGATCCCTCTACCAGCGGGATGATGACAAGGAAACGACTGTAAAGAAACGTTTGGAAGCGTATCATAGCCAAACAGCTCCTCTGATTGCGTATTACAAAGCTGCCGGCGTGTACAAGGAAATCGATGGCACCCAGCCCATTGACAAGGTCTATGCTGACGTTGTCAAGGCTGTAAAGGGTAAGTAAGGAGGCAGGATTGTGTCGAAACAAGATGCTATTGAAGTAGAAGGTACGGTCCTTGAATCCCTGCCTAATGCCATGTTCCGGGTCAAACTGGAAAATGACCACGAAATCCTTGCCCACATTTCTGGCAAAATACGTATGAACTTTATTAAGATCCTCCCTGGCGATAAGGTTACCGTCGAACTGACGCCTTATGACCTCAACCGGGGCCGGATTACTTATCGGTTTAAATAAGAGGATTGGCAAGAGGAGGTTCAGCAACAATGAAAGTTAGACCGTCTGTAAAACGCATTTGCGAAAAATGCAAGATCATTAAGCGCAAAGGCCGCGTTATGGTCATTTGCGAAAACCCGAAACATAAACAAAGACAAGGTTAAGAAGGAGGTGCTTTGAATAATGGCTCGTATCGCCGGTGTAGATTTGCCGAGAGATAAGCGTGTTGAATATGCTCTGCCGTATATTTACGGTATTGGCCTGACCCTTTCCCGCGAAATCCTGGAAAAGACTGGGATCAACCCGGATACCCGTGTCCGTGACCTGACGGAAGCTGAAATCGCAAAGCTTCGTGAGCTCCTGGATCACGAATATAAAGTAGAAGGTGACCTCCGCCGTGAGGAATCCCTGAACATCAAGCGTCTGGTGGAAATTGGCTGCTATCGTGGCCGTCGCCACAGAGCAGGTCTGCCTGTTCGTGGTCAGAACACCAAGAACAACGCCCGTACTCGCAAAGGCCCCAAGAACGTTGGCGGCAAGAAGAAATAATCGTAAGGAGGGATCAGACGAGTGGCTGGTAAGAAAGTTGTCCGTAACAAACGGAAAGTAAGCAAAAACATTGAAGCTGGTGTGGCACATATTCGTTCCACCTTTAATAACACCATCGTAACGATTTCCGATACGACCGGTGCAGTCCTCAGCTGGGCATCCGCAGGCGGCATGGGCTTCCGCGGTTCCCGTAAGAGCACTCCCTTCGCAGCTCAGATGGCTGCTGAAACGGCTGCCAAAGCCGCTATGGAACATGGCCTGAAGAGAATCGAAGTCTTCGTCAAGGGCCCGGGTGCTGGCCGTGAAGCCGCAATCCGTGCACTGCAGGCCGCAGGTCTCGAAGTTGAATCCATCAAGGACGTAACTCCGATCCCGCATAACGGCTGCCGTCCGCCTAAACGCAGAAGAGTATAATGGAGGTGAAGTGTTAGATGGCTATTGATAAGACTCCTGTTCTGAAAAGATGCAGATCCTTGGGCATGTCTCCGGCTTTCGTCGGTGTGATGAAGGAATCTCACCGTCAGCCGAAACGGCAGTTCAAGAAGAAGAGCGAATACGGTATGCAGCTGGCTGAAAAACAGAAAGCCAAGTTCATCTATGGCGTTCTGGAAAAACAGTTCCGCGGCTACTATGAAAAAGCAAAGAAAATGGAAGGCATCGCTGGTACCAACCTGCTGATCCTTCTGGAACGCAGACTGGACAACGTTGTGTACCGTCTGGGGCTTGCTCGTACGCGCCGTCAGGCTCGTCAGCTCGTTACCCATGGTCACATTGCCGTAAACGGCAAGCGCCTGGACATCCCCTCTGCGCTCGTCAAAGCCGGTGATGTTGTTTCCGTTATGGAAGGAAGCCGCAGCTCCGCTTACTTCAAAGGTATGGCAGAAACCCTCGGCAAGAGCGCTGTTCCTGCTTGGATCTCTGTGGACGGACAGAACCTCAGCGGAAAGGTTGACCGTCTGCCTGTTCGTGATGAAATCGATGTTCCTATCGAAGAACAGCTCATCATCGAACTGTACTCCAAGTAATCTTATACTGTTCTCCACAATAGATACTGCGTATTGTGGTAATGCGCAAAAGGAGGCTTCCGCATGAAGGAAATTGAAAAACCGAGCCTTGTTATCGACGAAATTTCCCCTGATGGACGATACGGAAAGTTTGTCTGGGAACCTTTGGAACGTGGATACGGTATTACCTTAGGCAACAGCCTGCGTCGTGTGCTCCTGTCCTCCCTGTCCGGCATGGCCGTCACGGGAATCAAGATCGATGGTGTGCTCCATGAGTTCTCCACCATCGAGGGGGTACGGGAAGACGTCGCAGATATCGTTTTAAATATCAAAGCCTTGTGCTTCAAGGTGAACCTGGATGACCAGGGCACCTATGAACCCAAGACTTTCTATATCAAGAAGTCCGGCGAAGGTGAAGTGACCGGTGCCGACATCATTACCGACCAGGATACGGAAGTTCTGAATCCGGAGCTGCACATTGCCACCCTCGACAAGAACGCCAACCTGAATATGGAAATCTATGTCGATATCGGACGCGGCTACGTCTCAGCTGATAAGAACAAATCCAAGGATCAGCCCATTGGATTCATTCCTGTCGACTCCATCTATTCTCCGATCACGCGCGTCAAGTTTGGCGTCACCGACACTCGTGTCGGCAACGTCACCAACTATGACCGCCTGACCCTGGAAGTTTGGACCGACGGCAGCTTGGGACCGGATGAAGCCGTGACGAGTGCTGCTGAAATCCTGATCAACTACCTGGCCCTCTTCAAGACCACCAATGTTCCCAAAATCCAGGGGAGCGAAGAAAGTGGCAAACCCGATGAGGAAGGAACGAAATCGTCCGTGCTCCAGATGTCCATTGACGATCTGGACCTCACCGTCCGTTCCAACAATTGCCTCAGACGGGCCGGCATCAACACGGTAGAGGATATCATCAACAAGACGGAAGACGAGCTCATTTGCGTCCGTAACCTCGGAAGCAAATCCTTGGAAGAAGTCAAGAATAAGATTGAGGAACTGGGCCTTCACCTGCGCAGCTCCGACGAAGAATAATAGGAGGAAGACGAAACATGGCATACAGAAAATTGGGCCGCAGCTCCAGCAACCGGAAAGCGCTGTTCCGTAGCGTCCTGACCGCCTTCTTCAAAAACGAGAGAATTGAGACCACTGAAACCAAAGCCAAGGAAATCAGCGGTCTGGCAGAAAAACTCATTACGACGGCCAAAACCGATGATCTGGCTAGCCGCCGTAAAGTTCTGGCCTTCCTCGTAGATGAAGAAGCCACGAAGAAACTCTTCGAAGTCATTGCCCCGAAATACAAGGAACGCAATGGCGGTTACACCCGCATCTACAAGACCAGCCCTCGCCGCGGCGATGCTGCTGATATGGCCATTCTGGAACTCATCTGATTGGGTCTCAAGGCATAAAAAACAACCCCTGCAGCCATAAAGCTGCAGGGGTTGTTTTTTACCTTTTAACAGGACGGCAACCGGTTCTTAGCGGGCAGCCCAGGATTCGATGGCCTTCCAGTAAGGTCCGTCCAGTTTGTCCTTGACCATCCGATATAACCAGCCAATCGTCCTTCCCTTGAGATAGGTGCGATATTGGTCTTCGGCCCCTTTCATGACCTCACTGATCAGGCAGGGACATTCCGAAAAGGAAGGCGGCAATTCGTGCGGATCCACAATGGCCATATGCTGCCTGATTTCGGCACATTGAAACCGATAATGGGGCCCCTCGATGGCCTCCACGACATCCCAAAACGTAATCTCATCAGCTTCCCTGGAAAGGCGATAGCCTCCCTTGACACCGGGAACCGCAGATACAAGTCCTTTTTTCCTAAGCTTCATGAAGATCTTTGACAGATACGTCTCTGAAATGCCTTGGAATGCAGCCATCTCCTTGATGCCGATGGACCGGGACGTCGTGGGAATGGCTAAATAGATCAAACAGTGGAGCGCATATTCAACGCCGACAGAAATTGACATAGTGAGTTGTCCTCCCTCCCAAAGGGATGTTTCTTTTCGCTAGCCCCTAACCGGGGTCCTTTTCATATGGTACGTCACAAGAGGGGATTTCGTCAATATTACAGATATAATATATCTGTAATATTTTAGAAAAATATAATTGACTCAATGTTTATAGAGATGATACACTTTAATCACGGAGTTAATCTATCCATAATAAAAAGGAGGACGCAATCATGCTGCCTAAAAAATTTTTCGACGTACTAAACCATGAAGGAGTCGTAACGGTTATTTCCTGGGGAGATACAGAAGAACCCCATTTTGCCAATACCTGGAATTCCTATCTGGTCATTACGGAAGATGAACGGATCCTGATTCCTGCTTATGGGTTCCGTGTCACGGAAAGAAATGTCAATCGAGTAGGGAAAATCAAGATGTCTCTTGGCTCCAAGGAAGTCAAAGGGTACAAAGACTATCAGGGAACGGGATTCTATCTTGAAGGCACGGCCCGCTTCCTATCGGAAGGACCTGACTATGACCGCATGAAGGAAAAATATGATTTCCTGACCCGCGTACTTGAAATCACGCCCACTTTTGTACAGCAAAAAATTTGATCAAGGCAAAGAAAAATAAAACGGGCCGCCTGCCTCTAAAGAGGACGGGCGGCCTGTTTTCGGAAGGGAATATCAATCGTGAGGAGAACCGTGCGTTTGGTCTTTCATGGCATACGAAGGCAACGATGAGGCGCGGTCCCAAACCGTCCCTTCTTCAAAGGGTGGGGACCGAATCCATCCGCCCTTACACATGTTCTTCGGCTTTCCGATTTCACTCCCCTCTTATACTTTGGAGCAAAAATCGCTCCGATTCTCCAGCACTACATCCCTCCATTGCATCCATAAAAAAGGAATCAAGCAATGGAGGCATATCGTGGTAGAGACTCGGCGCGGTTTGGCGCCTAGTCAAAAAGTTGGAAACCTAGCGGTCTCATCCTTTTTTCTGATACACCCTTTCCCCACCCACAAAGGTCATCTTCACGTCAAACTTCTCGTCAAAGATGGTCATGTCAGCCAGTTTGCCTTTTTCAAGGGAGCCCATTGTCTCATAGACGCCCAGCTCCTTGGCGGGATTGACCGTTGCCATGCGGATGACATCGGCGAGGGGTAGGCCCGTAGCCTTCAGGAAATGATGGAGACTGTGTTCCATGGTGTCGACGCTTGCCGCAATGGTCCCGTCCGCGAGAAGCGCCCTTCCGCCGCGGACATAGACTGTCTGCCCGCCGAGTTCACTGATGCCGTCGCCTTCCATGGCAGCCCGCATGGAATCGGTCACAATGACAATCTGGTCCGGCCCCTTGACTTTTACCAACAGGCGCAGGACCGCATCGTGGATGTGCAGCCCATCCGAGATGATCTCCGTTGTCACCGGAAGCGTCAGGGCCGCGCCGACCATGCCGGGTTTACGGTGATGAAGGGGACTCATGGCGTTGAAGGTATGGGTGATGTGGCTGGCCCCTGCCTTGATGGCCCGGCTGGCTTCTTCATAGGTTGCACCGGAATGACCAAGGGAAACGATGATGCCCTTTTTGCAGCATGAATGGATAAACGCCATGGAAGACAGTGTTTCCGGGGCGATGACAAGGACTTTGATGACGTCGCAGTAAGGGCGGATCCGCTCCATATTGGCCGCTTGGATTTCCTCGGCTTTTTGCGATCCCCGGTAACTGCCGGAAATGAAGGGCCCTTCCAAATAGGCCCCCAGGACACGGCTGCCGGGGCAGGGGACTTCCATAGCCTTACGAACGTTTCTGAGCGCCTTTTGAACGATGGGCCATACCCTTGTCATTGTCGTCGGTAAAAATGCCGTAACGCCGCATTTTGGAAGTTTCCGGCAGAGGATTTCCATGGAGGTCCGGGTCCCATCCATTGTATCGGCCCCGCCGCAGCCATGGATATGCATATTGATGAAGCCAGGCGAGAGATAGGCCCCCTTGGCGTCGATGCTTTCCGTACCCTCCGGTAAGGGGCTGCCTGCCGGGAGAATATCGTAGATATGGGTTCCAAAAAGGAGCGTCTGTCCTGTAAGGACGGTGTGTGGTAAAATAAGTTTGCTGTTGATGATGGCTTGCATAGCAATACTCCTTTGCAATCTGCCCAATGGCTTATTGATTTCCTCTTAATTATACCCCTGAAAGAGGTTGGAACTTATGCTGAATTTAGAAAAACTTTCGACTGAAGCCCGTAATCCTGCTTCCAGCCGGATTGACAAACTCGATACGCTGTCCATGATGCGTGTCATGAATGATGAAGACCAAAAGACGGCCCTTGCCGTTAAGGCCATCCTGCCGGATATTGCACGCGCTGTTGATGTGATTGCGCCCCGGCTCAAAACAGGCGGCCGGCTCTTTTATATGGGAAGTGGGACGTCAGGACGGCTCGGCATTCTCGACGCCGTGGAATGTCCCCCCACCTACAGCACAGATCCGGACCTTGTCCAAGGGCTCATTGCCGGCGGCAAGGAAGCCATTTTTCGGGCCCGTGAAGGGGCGGAAGACTCTCTGGATAAAGGGGCAGACGATATTATTTCCCATGATCTTTCGGCAAAGGACGTCTTGGTCGGGATTACCGCGTCAGGCCGCACGCCCTACGTCCTTGGCGGCATGGAAGAAGCCCGGCGCCGCGGCGCTTTTGTCATTGGTCTTGCCTGCTCCAAGGAACCTGATATCGCTTGCACTGCAGATCTTATGCTCATCTGCCTTCCCGGTCCGGAAGTCGTGACGGGGTCGACGCGCATGAAGGCCGGGACCGTAACGAAGATGATCCTCAACATGCTCTCGACGGGCACCATGATCCGTCTTGGCAAAGTGCGGGGCAACCTCATGATTGACGTAAAGGCGACCAATGAGAAACTAAAGGAACGGGCGACGCGCATCGTCATGACCGTGACCGGCATGGACCGGGCCGCGGCGGAAAAGGCCCTTAGGGAGTCAGACGGCCGTGCACGCCTTGCTGTAGAGCGATGGGAGGCCAGCCATGACTCGTGAAAAAGAGATTGCCCAAAAGATCTACGCCATCGTGGGCCCCAAGGACAACATTGAAACAGTGACGCACTGCATGACGCGTCTGCGCCTGCACCTCGTAAAGGACGCGGACCTTGATGAGCTAAAGGCCATTCCTGGCGTCCTCGGCGTCAACCAAAACGGTGACGAGCTACAGATTGTCCTAGGCCCGGGAAAGGTGATCCGCGTGGCTGATGCCTTTGCGGCCCTTCTTGACGGAAACGAAGCACCCACGCCGAATGACTCCAAGGAGATGCCCAAAGAGCCAGCCGGCCTTTTTGGCGTCCAAGGGGAGGTGGGGGACGGCAAAGCCCTCCATGAAGCCATTCGGCAAAAAAACGCCACGCCGGCAAAAGCCTTTCTGCGCAAAGTGGCGTCCATCTTCATGCCCCTTATTCCGGGCTTTGTGGGCTGCGGTTTTTTGACGGGCCTTTTGGGCATCGTGAAATTCTACGACCCCGCTCTTCTTGCCCTGGCGCCCCTGCGCATTCTGCTTCTAGCGGGAAGCGCCATCTTCCAGTCCATGAATATCCTCGTCGGTTGGAACGCGGCCAAGGTCTTTGGCGGTTCGCCCGTTATTGGCGGCATCTTGGGAGCCCTCATTTCCCATCCCGGCCTTGCCGACCTCACCCTTTACGGCATGCCCTTGACGCCAGGCCGGGGCGGCGTCTTTGCCGTCCTCCTCGTTACCCTCCTTGCGGCCTACGGGGAAAAGCAACTGAGGAAAATCGTGCCGCCTGCCTTTGACCTTTTTGTGACGCCTACCCTTGTCATCCTTGTTATGTCTCTTTTGGCGCTCTACGTTCTGCAGCCAGTGGGCGGCTTTTTAGCAGAAACCATTGGCCGGGGCGCCACGGAAGCGGTGGAGCGGGGCGGCGCCGTGACGGGCTTTCTTTTGGGCGGCTTCTTTCTGCCCCTTGTCATGATGGGCGTCCATCAGGGCCTCACACCCATCCACGCCGAGCTCATCAGCCAATTTGGCTATACGATCCTTCTTCCCATCCTTGCCATGGCGGGCGCCGGGCAGGTGGGAGCTGCTCTTGCAGTCTATGTGAAAACAAGAAACCCACGCCTTAAAAAGATTGTGGCGTCGTCCCTTTTTGTCGGCGTCATGGGCGTCGGCGAGCCTCTTATTTACGGTGTGACCCTTCCTTTGGGCCGGCCCTTTATCGGGGCCTGCATTGGCGGAGCCTTGGGCGGCGCTGTGGAAGCGGCCTTTCATGTAGGGGCCCTTTCCATGGGTATTTCAGGTCTCCCCCTTCTGCCCAGTACGACCCATCCCTTGATGTACCTCGCAGGCCTTCTTGCCGCTTATGTAGGCGGGTTTGCTGCCGCGTGGATCCTGGGTTTTGATGACCCGCAGGACGCGAAAGGAGGCGCATGATGGAAAAAGGCATTTCCCTTTATCCCGGTCTTGGCATGACGCGGGAGGAACTCGTTGGACGGGTGGAACAGGCGGCCCAAAAAGGCATGACCCGCCTCTTTTTATCCTTTCATATCCCTGAGACCAATGAGGCGGCCTTTCAAAAGGATATCGACGCCCTTTTTGAAGCGGCTCGGTGCTATGACCTGAACGTCGTCGGCGACCTTGTGCCAGGTCGTCCCATTCCGGAGGCCTTGACCCATCTGCGCCTTGATGACGGCTTTACGCCGGAGCGCATAAAAGAGCTGCAGACGCGCTATCCGCAAAAGACCATCGTCCTTAACGCGTCGACCGTGACGGAAGGATTTCTTCTTTCCCTTGAGAAAGCCGGTGTTGACGTAGGATGCGTCGAAGCGCTCCATAACTTTTATCCCCGGCCCCATACGGGCCTATCAGAAGCCTTTTTCCTGCGGCAAAATGCCCTCTGTCACCATTATGGCATCAAAGTCGGCGCCTTTGTGCGGAGCTTTGGCGCCTGCCGCGGTCCGCTTTTTAAGGGACTCCCCACGCTTGAAATACATCGGACCCTGGATTTTTTCCTGGCCCTGCAGCATCTGAGGCTCCTTGGAACTGACGCCTTTTATATTGGGGACGACGGAGCAACGGAAGACGAACTGGACGCCTTGGCCCAATTGGATGACGTCCTTACCCTTACGCTGTTGACGGAAAAAATCACGGCCCTTCATGAAAAACTTGCTGCCTGTATCTTTACGCTGCGGCCCGATGAGGCCGAAGAGGTCCTGCGCGCCCAAAATAGCCGTGCTCTCTTTAAAGAAATGGATATCCCGCCCTTTACCTTGAAATATCTGCCGCAGGGTACAGTGACCCTCGATAACCGTCTTGCCGGCCGTTATGCTGGTGAAGTTGAGATTACCCTTACGGACCTTCCTGCTGATCCCAGCGTCAACGTCATGGGACGGGTGAGCGAGGAGGAACGGTTCCTGCTGGGTCTCATGCGGGGTGGGGCACGGTTTAGATTTAGGCTTGTCACAAAAGCTGCGCCGATTAAAAGTAAAAAGTGATCCCTTGCCTTGGAAAAGCGTCGGGAAAGTAAGGAATCCAAGGCTTGTTGAATAAAACTGGGAGCGAGCGTACCTGATTTTGCGTAATCTGGATGGACCAAAATCGGGTACGCTTCTTTTTGTTTCTTAGATCGATTGGATTCTAAAAATAGCTTATTATTCTTCAAATCCACTTATTTTACCCTATTTTCCCCTATTTTAAAAATAAACTGTGAACTTCTTGCTCCTTTATTCATCCTTACATTGCAAATCTACCGATTTTGCGCTATGATAAGCCTGTGGATGGGACTGTACAGACCCCATCTTTTTCATTATGGCAAAAAGGAGGTCACATCATGAAAAAGAATAGGAACCAGCATCGCGTGCAGGATATCCTGAAGCTCATCCGTACGGAAAGGGATCCCTACTTTTTGGAACGCGCCCTTGACAGTTATCACGATCACGATATAGCCGATGTGCTCCCTCTTTTAAGTTCGCCCGAATGGAAGCGCCTGGCAAGTCTTTTGCCGGCTCCCTATCTTGCCGATTTGATGGAATATGTCGATGACAAGGAATCCCTTTTTGAGGTTCTGCCAGCTGAAAGGGCAGCTGCCATCCTCACCCAGATGGAGCCTGACGAAGCCGTCGATTTCCTGAAGGAAACCCAAAGTGCCCAAAAAGAAGCATGGGTGGCGCATTTGGATGAGGCGACACGGCAAAAACTGACGCGCCTGGCCGCCTATGATGAAGATACGATTGCTTCCCGGATGACAACGAACTTTGTTGCCGTCGAGGAAGGTCTTGATGTTCCTTCCGTCATGCGCACAGTTGTGCGGGAAGCGGCTGACCATGATGAAATTGCGGTCATCTATGCCCTCAATGACCGTGCTCAATTTGCCGGGGCCTTTTCCCTCAAGGACCTCATCATTGCAAGACGGGATACTCCCCTTAACGAAATCATCGTGCGAGGATACCCTTACGTTTATGCCAGCGAAAAGATCAGCGACTGCCTGCAGCTGATTGAAGAATACAGTGAAGCTTCCATTCCTGTCCTATCGCCGGACCATCGGATCCTTGGCGTTGTAACCGCAAATGACGTAGCGCAGCTCCTTGATGATGAAATGGGCGAAGACTATGCTAAACTGGGTGGCCTCTCCGCTGAAGAAGACCTGGACGAACCGCTCAAAACGTCCATCAAGAAACGCCTGCCCTGGCTTATTCTGCTTCTTGGCTTGGGTCTTGTCGTTTCAAGCGTCGTCAGTCTATACGAAAACGTCGTGGCAAAGTTGACCCTTATCATGGCCTTTCAGTCCATGATCCTTGATATGTCGGGAAACGTTGGGACCCAGTCGCTTGCCGTAACCATCCGTGTCCTTATGGATGAAGAACTGAAACCAGGCGATAAATGGCGGCTCATCCGAAAGGAAGGGGGCGCCGGTTTCTTCAATGGACTGATCCTGGGAGGCATTGCCGTCTTGGGCATTGGTTTTTATATTTATGCGGTAAAATCCTACGATGCCCTTACGGCCTTTGGCATATCGTCCTGCATCGGCCTTTCCCTGGTCCTTGCCATGTTTATTTCGAGTCTTGTAGGGACCGTGGTCCCGATGGGCTTCAAAAAGATCCATATCGATCCAGCCGTGGCCTCGGGCCCGCTCATTACGACCGTTACGGACCTTGTGGGTGTCGTGACCTATTATACCCTGGCGTGGGCGATGTTGGTGCATGGATTGGGGCTGTAAGCGCGTAGGCATCAGCATTTAAAAGGGACAGCTTGTGGAATCGGCGCGCTCCCTATGAAATCAATGGAGGCTTGGCTTACTGTACAAGCTATCAGCAGCTGGAACGGTAGGTGTGGTGGCAGGCAAACTTGTAAAGAAATGGAATTGAAAAGAAAAGGGCCTCGGACCCTTTCTTTCGACTCCCCGATTCTCTTCGCCCCTGCTGAAAAAATCCCCTTGCTGTGATATAATGATGTGTCAACTTAACTAGACAAGGAGAGATCATCCATGAGTTCAACCAACCTCGAAATGGGTATTGTCGGCCTGCCGAATGTAGGCAAGAGCACCCTCTTCAACGCCATTACGAAAGCTGGGGCGGAAGCGGCCAACTATCCATTCTGCACCATAGAGCCCAACGTCGGTATCGTCGATGTCCCCGATCCACGGCTCCAGGTCCTGAGCGACCTATACCATTCCAAACGCATTGTTCCGGCGGGCATGAAGTTTGTCGATATTGCAGGCCTTGTGAAGGGCGCCTCCAAAGGTGAAGGCTTGGGCAACAAATTCCTCAGCCATATCCGCCAGACCGACGCCATTGCCGAAGTGGTGCGCTGCTTTGAAGACGGCAACATCACCCACGTCGAAGGCTCCATTGACCCTATCCGCGATATTGAAATCATCAATACGGAACTGTGCCTGGCTGACCTCGAATCGGTGGAAAAGCAGCAGCTCAAGGTCCAGAAGCTCTTAAAGAGCGGTGACAAGACGGCGCCTGCGAAAAATGCCCTTCTGACCCGTCTCGTCGAGGCCCTCGGCGATGCCAAGCCGGCCCGTCAGGTGGAAATGACAAAGGATGAAAAGGAGATGATCCGTGAACTCGATCTCCTCACCTTGAAACCAATTCTGTACGTAGCTAACGTTTCCGAAGAAGAGGCCGCCGACGCGTCCGGAAACCCCCATGTGAAGGCGCTAACGGAATATGCCGAAAAAGAAGGGGCCCAGGTCATCACCATTTCCGCCAAGGTCGAAGAGGACATTGCTTCCCTGCCGGCAGACGAAGCCAAGGAGTATCTTGAAATGGAAGGCCTCACCGAAGCGGGTCTTGATCGCCTCATCAAAGCTGGGTTCTCCCTCCTAGGTCTCCAGACCTTCCTCACGGCGGGGGAAATGGAATCTCGTGCCTGGACCATCGTCAAAGGATCTACGGCACCTCAGGCAGCTGGCAAGATCCATTCGGACTTTGAAAAAGGCTTCATCCGTGCTGAAATTGTTTCCTACGATGACCTCGTTGCCTGTGGCAGCAAACAGGCTGCCCGTGAAAAGGGCCTTGTGAGACTGGAAGGCAAGGACTACATCATGCAGGACGGCGACGTCGTCGAATTCCGCTTCAACGTGTAAAAAAGGGGTGAGGGCCATGCTGTTTGATACCCATATGCATGCCGATTATTCCTGCGATGCCGAAATGACCATCAAGGATGCCATGGAAGCGGCCAAAGCCGCTGGCCTTGGCATGATCCTGACGGAACACTGGGACCGGGACTATCCGACGAACCCGGAAAGCTTTCTTTTTGACATCAACGATTATTTCAAAAAAAACGCACCCTATCGGAGCGATACCGTGCTCCTTGGCATTGAAATGGGGCTCCAGCCCCATACCATCGAGGAGGACCGGATGGTTGCAAAAAGCCATCCCTTTGACGAAATCGTTGGCTCCATGCACTGTTATCGCGGCCTTGATATGTATGAACGGACGACTTACGACGGCGTTGCCAAGGATCAGGCTGTGGGGTACTATCTTGAGGATTCCCTCAAATGCCTCGAACAGGACCCGAACTTTGACACCTATGGTCACATCGACTATATCTGCCGCTACTGGCCCTATGAAGACAAGAACCTCCATTACAGCGAGCATGCCGATCTGTGGGACGAAGTCATGAAGCACCTCATTCGCCTCGATAAGAGCATTGAAATCAATACGCGTCGCCTTGCCGTGCCCGGTGCGGTGGAGTCCCTGACGGAACTTTATACGCGCTATGCCGAACTGGGCGGCAAGTACGTGACCTTGGGCAGCGACGCCCATGCGGCAAAAGCCGTGGGCATGCACTTTGATGTGGCCCAAAAGATCGCCAAAACGGCAGGGCTCACCATCGTCTACTACAAAAAAAGACAGCGCCAGCTGCCGAAATAAAGGAAACGCCGTGAAGGAAGGAGACTTCTTTCACGGCGTTTATTCATCTAATATCTGAAAAACGATTTCCTTATGGAATCTGTTTGAACGAAAAATATATTACTACTTTGAAAATAAAACGCAAATGTAATGAAAAAAATTTTATTTCATTTGCGTTGCGCTTTTGTTATGCTCATGGGATGAAACTTAATCGGATGGGAGGGAGGTTTTTCGTGAAAGAAAACACGACGCTCGAAAAATCCGCTGCTGACGATGAAAGGCAACAGGCTATGCTTTTTTCATTTTGTTTCGTAGAAGGCCTCTTTCCTTTTCTTGTAAAATCGGCATTATGCCACATAAAAATCACCTTTTCCGCATGACAATTTGATTGAGCTTTGGCATCGTACCTGATATAATGTAAGAACCATTCTGAAGGAGGATTTCCATATGCGCCGACAGCGTTTAGGCATCATGGGCGGGACCTTTGACCCCATCCATAATGGTCATCTTGCGATTGCCCGCGCCGCTATGGATGCCATGGCCCTTGATCGGGTCCTTTTCATTCCCGACTATTTGCCGCCCCATAAAGCGGCCGGATGGGCGCCGGCCGGGGATCGCATGGCCATGACCCTTCTTGCGACGATGGACGAGCCGCGTTTTTTGGTGTCCGATATGGAGCTGGTCCGCAAGGGCCCTTCCTATACAGTCGATACCATGCGGATCCTCCATCGTCGGTGGCATCGCTTTTATGACCTGTACTTCATCATTGGCGGGGATTCAGCCGAAGCCCTTGATACGTGGTGCCGCATCGAAGAAACGATGCGCTACTGCACCTTCCTTGCCATTGGACGGGTTGGGTACAGGGAGCGTCATGAAGATGTGACAAAACGACTGGCCCAAAAAGGACTCACCCGCCTCGTGTGGATCGACGCCAAAGCCCCGGATATTTCTTCCACCATGATCCGGCAGCGCCTTTCCCGCGGTGAATCCATTGATGGACTTGTTCCTCGGACTGTAGTGGACTACATGAGACAGAGAGACCTCTACCGTCGGTAGGGGGGCTCTCTTTTTTGTTGGGTGAAAGGGTCAGCCCAAAAATCGGGCAGCCTCGTGCGGAAATGAAAGGCGCCAGAAGCCGGTGACTCATTGTGTCCTTCGGACAGGGCGCTGAATTATATTTGCCCTCAAACATGTTTCTTTGCCTTCTGCGATTGCATTAAAGCAGCCTCGGAACCCGGGCAAATCTGCTTTGCTTCCGCTCAAGATGAGACATCGCTGCGCGCCTTATCCACCACCAAAAGGACTTGTCTATTGCAACGCAGCATCAAGTGGCTTTTGGTTCCCCGCCTTGGTAAGGCGGAACAGGGTTCGCCGTTTCTAAGGTAAAACCCGAAGATAAAAGAACGGGAGTGATCAGATGATTGCTGCTCATCTCATCCTTAAGAAAAATGAGGGAGCGAAAAGTCTGGTTCCACATCTTAGGGTCTTTTGCCTCAGCGCTCGATGCGCAGCATCGATCCGCCCCGTCAGGGCGGTAAGCGTATCGCCGATCGATTCGCGAACTTCCCTGTGCCTTGGAAAAAGCGAAGCGAGAGATCGTGACAGGGCGGTTAAGTGAGTCGCCGAATTTTTTGTTACCCCTTATGCTGAAAAATTCGTGCAGAAAGCTTACTCATAGGGCAGCGACAATAGGAGCAGTTGGAGTATCCTCTGCCGGAAAGGCCGGTCTTCTCATGTGAAACAGCAGAGAGCGAGCCCTTTTGGTGGTGGATGAGGAGGCCCGGGTTTGGGGCTGGCCTCCTGCACTTTTGTCTTTGAATCGACCTCACATCGCCTTCGTTTCGACAAGAAATGTGAACCCGATCATAAGGCGCCTCCCTTCTGGTCTTTTCGCCAGCTGCCGCAGGCAGCCTTCACCAAACTGCAAAAGCAGATCCTTAGCCAGGAATGCCTGCATTCCCTTAGCCTGCCGCCTCCGGCGGCCTTAGCCCAGATTTCATCGGCGCGACTTGCGAGCCGATTTCAATTCAAGTAAGGAGCTAACCAATCATGGATTTTTCCCAAATGAAAGAACAGCTTCGCCAAAGCCTTCAGCCAAAGCGCTTTGAGCATAGCGTGGCCGTCAGTGAAACTGCCGTTGCGCTTGCCCGTCATTACGGGGTCGACGAAGATAAAGCCGCCCTTGCCGGCCTGCTCCACGACTGTGCCCGCAAGTATCCGACCAAGGATTTTGTGGAGGTATCAAAAAAGCTGGGCGTCCCGCTCACGGATATCGAAAAGGCGCAGCCCATCCTTATCCATGCCATCTTGGGGCCCCTTGTCGCAAAGAGGGACTATGGCGTTACCGATGAGGAAGTCCTGTCTGCTATGCGTTATCATACAACGGGCAAAGCCCATATGACGGCCCTTGAAAAAATCATTTATCTGGCAGACCTTACGGAACCGCATCGTGACTTTCCTACCGTGGACGAAATGCGGCGCCTTACGATGAAGGATCTTGATGAGGCCATGATTGCCGCCTATGCCAATACGATGGAATACCTGATGCACCAGCATCTGTTGATCCATCCGGATTGTCTGGACGGCTATAACGAACTGGTCCTTGCGGCCAAACACAATAAGAAGGAGTAATCGCAACCCATGAGTGATATGGAACAATCAGGCGTGAAGAAAAAGAAAAAGCGGCTCCGCAAGGGACGTGTTTTTCTTCTCCTCATCCTTTTGATCGGGATCTTGTGCGGCGGCTTCATGGCTGGCATGGGCCTTTATGACCGATTTTTCAGTGCCGAAGATCCCGTGCCTAAACAGAAAGAGAACCAACTCCTCACAGAAGAACCCCTTTCAAGCCGCATCAACGTCCTGCTCCTCGGGAAAGATGACGGGGACAGCGAGGATATGAATAACCCCGATGCACCGAAGCGGACAGACTCCATGATGGTCGTCAGCTTTGACCCAGAGAAAAAACAGATTGCCATCGTCGGACTGCCGCGTGATACACGGGTCACCATTCCCGGCCGGCGGGGTCATGACAAGATCAATGCCGCATACGCCTATGGCGGTACCAAACGGGCCGTGCGCACGGTGGAACAGCTCCTCCAGATTCCCATCAACTACTACATGGTCGTTGATTGGCAGGGCTTCATTAAAGTCATCGATATGCTGGGCGGTGTGGACCTATACGTTGATAACAACATGGATTATGAAGATCCTTACGCCAACCTCAAGATACACCTCAAAAAAGGCTACCAGCACCTGGATGGTGAAAAGGCAGGTCAGTATGTCCGCTTCCGTCACGATGAATTGGGCGATATTGGCCGTGTGGAGCGTCAGCAGAAATTTATGAAAGCCCTGGCTGGACAGTTCTTTACCTTCACGAATATGCTGAAGCTTCCCATGATCATCAACACCGGCCTTGACTACGTCGATACGGACATGAACCTGATGACCATGATCCGTGCCGCCAACTGCTTCCGCATCTTTGGCGAAAACTCCATCAAAAGTGAAATGCTCGATGGTGATTTCAAGACCATCGATGATATCAGTTACTGGGTTACGACGCCGTCCCAGGTTTCGCACACCCTCGATAAACTGGGGATTCCCCATAAAAGGATTACAGAAATTTAAGGAGGTTCCATCCATGAATCCAAAAGAACTCGCAAACGCCATTGCCGCCGCCGCTGCTGACAAAAAAGCAAAAGACATCCTGCTTCTCAATATGGTTGGCCTGTCCCCTGTGACGGACTACTTCATGATTTGTTCTGCCCAGAGCGCGACTCAGGTCCGAGCCATCGCAGACAGCATCGAAGATAAACTGGCCGAAACACGCGGCATCCTGCCCTCCCACAAAGAAGGCTACACCGAAGGCAACTGGATCCTTATGGATTACGGCGACTGTGTGGCCCATATCTTCCGGGAAACGGAACGTGACTTTTATAACCTGGAACAGCTCTGGGCCGATGCCCCGTCTGAAGCCTATGTGGAAACGGAAGGAGAAGCATGAGCCCGAAAAAAGAACCGGCCAGCGTCAAGACCATTGGCAGTCACCGCGTTGGCGATGTCGTGGAACTTACGGCCGTGCGCATGAATGACCAGGGCGTTTTTCTTGATGCTGGAACGGGGAATACCAGTGATGATATTCTCCTTCATAAGCACCAGATGACATCGCCTGTTTCCGTTGGCGATAAGGTCAAGGTCCAGCTCTACCTCGATGCCAAGAACCGGATCACGGCGAGCATGAAGCTTCCCAAGATGCGGGAAGGGCAGCTGGGATACGTCAACGTGATCTCCGTGAACAGGATGGGCGGATTTGTCGATATCGGCGCTGAACGCGGCGTCTTTTTGCCCTATAGCGAAATGCGGGGCCATGTTTCCCCCAATCAGCATATCTGGGTGAAACTCTACCGTGATAAGTCAGGCCGTCAGGCCGTGACCATGCGTGTCGAAGAAGATATGGAACGGGCCAGCCGTCCGGCAGAAGGCGTCAAAGTGGGGGATGCGCTTACAGGGACCGTCTACAATATCCTTAAGGATGGCTTTTTCCTTTTTACAAAAGAACGCTATATCGCTTTTATCCATCGCAGTGAAGTCCCTGGTGGACGCCTTGACTTTGGTCAGCGTGTCACAGGACGCGTCACCTACGTTCGTGCAGATGGACACATCGATATGTCCCTGCGCCTTGTCAAAGAAGAAGCCATGCTGGACGATGCGGATAAGATCCTCTTCTTTCTCGAAAAGCGCAATGGCACCATGCCTTATTCCGATGATACGCCGCCGGCCATCATCAAAAGCGTCTTTGATATCTCTAAATCCGCCTTTAAGCGCGCCTTGGGCCGCCTTATGAAAGAAGGCAAAGTCGTGCAGGAAGATGGGTGGACAAGTTTAAAGAAATGAAAGTGAAGAAAAGACCACGCTCTTGCAGCGTGGTCTTTTTGGCTGTCAAGCTGTCTCATTCAGGGCCCCGCCCTGAATGGCTGTCTTACGGCAAAGCCGCGGCTGTCGAGCGAGAGAGGGGAAAGGATGCTGTGGTGCTGTGGGGCTAAGGCAGCCTTCGGCTGCTGGCTGAGGCGGAAGGCCTATGAAAACAGGTCCTTCCTTGGCTAAGGCGCTGCGCTTGGCCAAGGCTACCAGAGGCGGCAGGCTAAAAGACCGTGAGGGCGTCGCTAAACCTTCTCCCATTGGAATCTTTTGGTCGAGTCTTTCCCGTGGGGTTTTTGCCTTAGAGACGGCGAAAGCCGTTCCGCCTTACCAAGGCGGGGGACCATCAAGTGAGGTCATAACATGACCTCCTTTATGGTGGTGGATGAGGAGCGGAGCGACGTCTCATCATGAGCGGTAGCGAAGCAGATTCGCCCGGAGTTTCGAAGGACGCTTTTGGAGCGAAGCGGAAGTCCGAGAAACATGTTTGAGGGCGAATTAAGTTCCACCCCCTCCCGTAGGGCGGTTTGGGGCGGTGCCTCACGGTCTTTTGACTTAGAACTGCCTTTGTATCGCCTTAGAATCGCCTTAGAACGACAAGAAACGCAACTCCGACAACACAATTGCCGCATAGCGGCAATCTGCCCCCTCCGGTCGGGACGCTTTGGCGCCGCGCCTTTATATCTTCCATCTCCCAAAATAATATATTGACAACAGCGGTATACTTGAGCTATAATGAACAAGTCTTTTGGGGGCATAGCTCAGCTGGGAGAGCGCTTGCATGGCATGCAAGAGGTCAGGAGTTCGATCCTCCTTGTCTCCACCAATTTGGACTCAGATTCATGTGGCTTCAGTCACATGGATTTTTTGTTGTAATAAAGCCCCCTCCTTCAAAATAAAGGAGGGGGCTTCTTTTCCTGCCGCCTTAAGGGTGGCTTTTTTGTTTCCTGATTTCCTTTGCAACGGCTTCATAAAGAAGAAGCGTGGCTTCGCAGTCTGCCAGGGCTTCATGATGGCGATGGATGGGAATATTGAAGTGCGCTAGGAGCGCCGCAAGGCCCGTTTTTCCGCCTACAGCTTCACGGGAGAGGTGGCGCAGGATAAGGCGCGACGTATCTAAAAAAGGCGGGCGAAAGGCCTTCATGCCATAACGGCGGCAGGCAAGGTTGATGGCCATGATGTCATTGTAGCCGATATCGTGGCCCATGACGACACTGCCTTCCACAAAGGCAAAAAAACGTTTTAGGACCTCAGGGAGCTGAGGTTTATCCTTCACCATGTCCCGCGTAATACCCGTCATTTCCGTAACGCGTTTGCTGATCTTCGTCCTAGGCCGGATAAGCTCACGAAAAACGGCTGTCTGCCGGCCTAAGAAATCCACCTTGATGGCAGCAATTTCAATGATATCATCTTCGGCGTAGCCGGCCAGTTCAAGGTCAAAGACGACCATATCGCAGGTTGTAGGGTCCCGCAGTTCCTTGGCATCGACCTTTTGCTGCTCTGCCTTTCGCCAGCGCTTGTAGAGCAGATTGCGCCGCTCTTGCGGCGTCATCGGCTTGCGTGTTCGTGTATCCCGTCTCGGTCCGCGGGTCCGTTCTTCCACTGTGATCACTCCGTAGGATTGTAGTTGGAAGTCTATTATACCGCATGGCTACCGTGCTGTCACGAAATTGAGGGGGGAGAAGGCACTGTGAGGCCGGCGCCAAACCGTCTTCCTATTGGTCGTGGGCGCCGAATTAAATCCGCCCTTAAACATGTTTCTCGGACTTCCGCTCCAAAGGCGTCCTTCGAAACCCGGGCGGATATGCCTCGCTAGCCGCTCGCAAGGAAACGTCGCTGCGCTCCTCATCCACCACCGAAAGGGCACGCGTGCCTCATTTTAATGAGGCAACATGCGGCTTTCGGTCCCCCGCCTTGGCGGGGCGGATCGACTCTACGAGTCGAGTTCCAAGGCGAAAAGACCCGACAGGAACGGTTCGATGCAGGAGCACCGAACCTAAAGAAAAAAATAAAAAAGTAAGCCTTACCCCGAATCAAAGCGCGTTTTCGGGTTAAGTCTTTTTAGTTGATTCTGCATAGTTTGCTATCAATGACCTTCTATTGGCTTTTCTATACTAAGTGCAAAAATCACTAGGCAATACCTTTATTCTCAGCACGAACTGCCTTCGAATCTTTTGCCTTAGAGACGGCGAATGCCGATCCGCCCGTAGGGCGGTTTGGGGCGGCACCTCCTGGTCTTTTCCCTTACGGTCTTTTCGCTCGACAGCCAGCACCGTAGGTGCGAGAAAGCTAGAGCCGCAGGCTCGTGACAGCCTCACACCAAAAAACGCAGCGCCCAGTGGACGCTGCGTTTTACATTACCTCATTCTTTATCCGAGCTTTTCTTCATTCTGCATCGAGCCGTTCGTACAGGGCTCTCCGCGCCATGGCATCTTCCTTGGTCTTCTTGAAGAGTTCCTTTGCGACATCGGGGAATTCGTGTTCGAGGGAGGCATAGCGGACTTCTCCACGGAGGAAGGCTTCAAAATCACCAGTCGGGGCCTTGCTGTCAAGGAAGAAGGCTTTCTTCCCTTCAGCTTTGAGCTCCGGGTTATATCGATAGTTGATCCAGTAGCCGCATTCCACAGCCGCCTTGGCTTCCATGAAGGAATGATCCATACCGCGTTTGATGCCGTGGTTGATGCACGGTGCATAGCAGATGATTAGCGACGGTCCCGGATAGGCTTCGGCTTCCTTGATGGCTTTGATGGCCTGGTTCTTGTCATAGCCGAGGTTGATCTGGGCCACATAGACGTAGCCATAGCTCATGGCCATCATGCCCAGGTCCTTCTTCTTTGTCCTTTTGCCGCTGGCGGCAAATTTGGCAACCGCTGCCGTCGGCGTCGATTTGCTCGATTGTCCGCCCGTGTTGGAGTAGACCTCCGTATCAAAGACGAGGATATTGACATCGCGGTTCATGGCAAGGACATGGTCTACGCCGCCGTAGCCGATATCATAAGCCCAGCCGTCGCCGCCAAAGACCCACTGGGAACGTTTGACAAAGTAGATCTTATTTTCGTAGAGGTGCTCCAGCGTTTCATTGCCGGCCTTTTCTTTCTCGAGGAGGTCTGTCAGGCGATCGGCCCGTTCACGGCTCCCTTCCCCTTCATCGCGGTGGCAGATCCAGTCTTCCATGGCATTTTTGAGTTCCGTGGAAATCTGGCCTTCTTCAATGAGCCCCGTCATGATATCCGTGATCTGCTTGCGGCAGGCCTGGGTGCCCAGATGCATGCCAAGTCCGTATTCGGCGTTGTCTTCAAAAAGGGAATTGGCCCAAGTCGGACCATGGCCAGCGGCATTCTTCGTGTACGGCATGCTCGGTGCGGAACCGCCCCAGATGGAGGAGCAGCCCGAAGCGTTGGCAATCATCATGCGGTCACCAAAGAGCTGGGTTACGAGCTTGGCGTACGGCGTTTCACCGCAGCCGGCGCAGGCGCCGGAAAATTCAAGAAGCGGCTTTTCAAACTGGCTGCCCTTTAAGGTGTATTTGTTCATGGGGTTTTTCTTTGGCGTGACGTCTTCCATGAAGTAGTTCCAAGCGTCAGCCAGATGGCGCTGCGTATCAAGCGGTTTGGCCACGAGGGCCTTTTCCTTGGCCGGGCAGGCGTCGATGCAGTTGCGGCAGCCCTGGCAGTCCATGGGCGACACAGCAATGCGGAAATAAAGGTCCTTGGCACCAAGGGCGGGTTTCGCCGGTACGTCGGATTTTTCCATTTCTTCCTTCGTGAGGAGTACCGGTCGGATGGCCGCGTGCGGACAGATGGACGCGCACTGGTTGCACTGGATGCAGTGTTCAATCTGCCATTCCGGTACCATGACAGCAATGCCGCGTTTTTCATATTTTGTCGTGCCTGACGGGAACGTACCGTTGGCCTGATCCATGAGCTGCCCGACGGAAAGGGTATTGCCTTCCTGCTGGTTCATGGGCATCATGATTTGATCGACAAAGGCGTTGCCTGTCTTCGGATAGAGCTCTTCGTCCGTGCAGTCCTTCCAGGCTTCAGGAACCGTGACCTTGACGAGATTCTTGACGCCGGCTTCGACAGCGCGGCCGTTCATGTCGACCACATCTTGGCCTTTCTTGCCGTAGGTATGTTCAATGGATTCCTTGAGGTAGGCGACAGCGTCGTCGATGGGAATGATATCAGCCAGTTTGAAGAAGGCTGCCTGCATGATCATGTTGATGCGACCGCCAAGACCGATCTCGCGGGCAATCTTCACGGCATCGATGGTGTAGAAGTTGACCTTCTTTTCAGCAATGACGCGTTTGAGCTGACCGGGCAGACGCGTATCGAGTTCTTCCCCGCTCCAGCCGCAGTTGAGGAGGAACGTGCCACCTTCCTTGATTCCATTTAGCACATTGTAGAGACGGACATAGGACGGATTGTGGACGGCGATGTAGTCCGCGAAGTTGATGAGGAACGGCATATGGATGGGATCGTGACCAAAGCGCAGGTGGGAAATGGTGATGCCGCCGGATTTTTTGGAGTCATAGGCAAAATAGCCCTGGGCATACATGTCCGTCTTGTCGCCAATGATTTTGATGGCACTCTTGTTGGCGCCGACCGTGCCGTCGCTCCCAAGGCCCCAGAAAAGGCAGCTGCGCGTACCCTTGGGCGTAATGTCGAGGGATTTTTCCTTTTTAAGCGACGTGTGGGTCACATCATCGACGATGCCCACCGTAAAGTGGTTCTTTGGCGCATCAAGTTTCAGGTTGTCAAAGACAGCGAGAACGTCGCCGGGATAAAATTCCTTGCTGCCCATGCCATAGCGTCCGCCTACAATGACAGGACGGCGGTCACTTTCATAGAAGGCATTGCGCACATCAAGATAGAGCGGTTCCCCGTCGGAGCCCGGTTCCTTCGTGCGGTCCAAAACGGCAATCTTTTTCACCGTTTCCGGAAGGGCGGAGAGGAAGTGTTTCACGGAGAACGGCCGATAAAGGTGGACATTGAGGACACCGACTTTTTCGCCTTGACCAGCAAGGATCTTCACTACTTCCTCAGCCGTCTGGGCACCGCTTCCCATGAGGATGATGACCCGTTCGGCATCAGGCGCACCGGTGTAATTGAAGAGCTGATAGTCGCGGCCCGTGAGTTTGCTGATTTCCTTCATGTAGCCATCAACCACTTCCGGTAGGGCTTCATAGAATTGATTCACGGTCTCGCGGGTCTGGAAGTAGATGTCCGGGTTTTGGGCCGTACCGCGGATGACTGGTGTATCGGGGTTCATGGATTCCCGGCGGAAGCGGGCGAGGGCGTCCTGGTCCACCAATTTTTTAAGATCATCATAATCAAGGAGCTCAACCTTCTGGATTTCGTGGGACGTACGGAACCCATCAAAGAAGTTGAGGAAGGGAACGCGGCCGCGGATAGCCGACAGGTGGCATACGGCTGAAAGGTCGAGAACCTCCTGGACACCGGCGCAGGCCATCATGGCAAATCCCGTCTGACGGCAGGCCATGACGTCACTGTGGTCACCAAAGATATTGAGGGAGCTCGTTGCAATCGTACGGGCTGCCACTTGGAATACGCCGGGGAGCAGTTCGCCGGCAATCTTGAACATATTGGGAATCATAAGGAGCAGCCCCTGGGAAGCCGTGTAGGTCGTTGTGAGCGCTCCGGCCTGGAGGCTGCCGTGAACCGTACCGGCGGCACCGCCTTCAGACTGCATTTCCATGAGTTCGACCGGGCGGCCAAACATGTTTTTCTTGCCATAGGCAGCCCATTCATCCGTCACCTCTGCCATGGGGGACGACGGCGTAATGGGGTAGATGGCCGCTACATCACTAAAAGCATAGGATGTATAGGCTGCCGCTGTGTTTCCATCCATCATCTTGGTTTTTGTCATTGATAAGACTCCCTTCTTTTCTGTTATTTTGTCGATTTTATATCAAATATGAAAATAAATCTTTGAAATTAATAAAAAAATTATCACTATTCATATAGTATCGAAAAAATTAGAAAGGGGCAAGTGAAATCTAAACTTTTTTGGTTGAATGAATCTGATCTGATTAGATCAATTAAAATAGAAATCAAAAAATCTTGGATTTATGTTCACAATTTGATGTGTGTAATTAAAAAACAGTTGAATTTTGGCTGTTTTTGTAATGAATATATGATGTAAGTTACATCAAGTGATGCTTATTCAACATACTTTTATTCTTTAATATGAAGAATTTACGATAGAAAAAGAAGACTCCAAAAGGATGCAATCTATCAGGAGTCTTCTTAGAGACCGCAATATCTTAAATTAAACAATCAAAGTAAGTGTTTGAGAGGGGCAAAAAGTTATTTGATTAAGCTCTTGCTCGATATGCAGCTTCTTTTTCTCTAGCCTTGCGTCTAATTTCTTCTTCTACAGCAAAGACTTCAGGATCATCTTCATAGAATACGTAGAAATTGGGATCAACTTTCCCAATACCCATATAGCGAGCCTTGTAATCCTTAAACAGTTCCCAGAATTTATTTCTGAGAATAAATAAACCTAACAAGTTTGTTGCCACAGGAGCAATTAAAGAGATATTAACAATCGTCCAGAAGAGATCAGGACCATTTCCTGTATAAACAAGAGAACCTACAATGACTAGGTTAGGAATTGGATAGATAAATTTGAAAATCTTTACTAATCTGTCTCTTAAAACAGGGTGACTTCTAAATCCGTGATTAATAATAGCAACATAGAAGCTAAACCAACCGCTGGTAACTGTAATACCGAACAAAATAGCAACGATTCCTAAGAAAATATCACCGCCGAACCCAAAGGCCGTTTCAAATGCGGCAATACTTAAAGAGGCTCCCTTGATACCTGAATCCCAAACACCAGTAGCAATGACGCAAAGACCGGTTAAAGAACATACAATAATCGTATTTACAAAAACATCGAATGAGGCCCATAATGCTTGACGAACTGGATGCTCAGTATTAGAAGAACCGTAGATAAATGGACTGGAACCCTGACCAGCTTCGTTAGCATTAATCGATCTAGCGACACCGTCACCGATAACTTTGGAAATGGTCGCACCAACAAAACCTCCCGTTGCTGCTGTCCCAGTGAATGCATCGTGGAAAATTAGGTAGAACATATGCGGGATATTTTGGTAGTTGAAGATAATCAGGAAAAGGCAACCAACCAAATAAAGTAGACATTTAACAGGAGTAGCGTATTTTTCAAACTTTGCTACACCCGTAGTTCCATGATAAATAACATAGTAAAGAAGAATGGTGTAGAGAACCGTTGTTAACATTTGATTAATGCCAAAACTCGTATTTAAAATTTCAGAAATGGTATATACTTGTGATCCGCCTAAGAATTGGGCAATAAAACCAATACCGAATAATACAGCCAGTGTTGTGCCAAATTTCTTATGATGCAATTCCCGAGCGATCCCTTTTTCCAGCATGTATGTACCGCCACCATAATATTCGCCCTTCTCGTTGCGACTCCGATAGTAGCACCCTAACGCCGTTTCAACCATCTTAACCATCATTCCAAAGAAAGCCCAAATCCACATCCAAAAAAGTGCTCCCGGTCCGCCAGTTGCAACAGCTGTTGCAACCCCTCCGATAGTACCCATTCCAACGTTTCCTCCCACAGAAACACATACGGCTTCGAAGGGAGAAACGGTACCTTTGGATTTTTTGTGGGCATCTTTATTGAACATAGTAAAAAAAGTATTTTTTACTATATGCCCAAAATGAAAAATAGTAAAAAATTTTGACCCTATAGTAAAGTAAGCCCCTATGCATATTACAAAAGCGATAAATGGAATACTCCAAAAAAAGTCGTTGATTGAATTCAATACTTGTGCAAGCATTTTACAACCTCCTGTCTTATTAGGATTCATCAGTACAAATGCATTTGTTTCAATTTGAATTCTAAACTATATACTAAGAATAGAGTCAAATATTTTTCTGTAAATTTAAAATATTGACTCTATTCTTAGTATAGACCCTATAATTAAATCAAAGTTAGTTTGCATAGGAGGTTTTAACATGTTTAAGGAAACCAACAAAAAATTTAAGTTTGGGACGGATGTGCTTTCAAAGGGGATTTATATCGATAAGCCTGCAACCAATCCTGAAGCAACACCGATTTACATGACGACTGCTTTTAATGTAGAAGACCTTGATGATCTGCAAAAACGTTACGATGAACACGGTTTCTGCTATAATAGAAATCGCAATCCGAATCGCTCCGCTTTAATCGAATTAATGACCTATGCAGAAAATGGAGAGGATTCCATTGTATGCAGTTCAGGAATGGGTGCTATTTCTACAACGTTGATTTCTAATCTGAAATCAGGTGATCATGTAGTATCAGATATGACCCTCTATGGTGAAACGATTGACATCTTTACTAAAGTATTGAGTCATTACGGTGTCGAAACAACATTTGTAGATTTTACTAATCCTGATGTTGTTAAGAAAGCTATTCGTCCTAATACCAGACTGCTTTATACAGAAACAGTATCCAATCCGATGATTACGGTTCCTAATTTGAAAGTTATTGCTGATTTGGCGCATGATAATAATGCGATTTTAGTTGTGGATAACACTTTTATGACGTGTGTTCAATGCCGCCCGTTAGACTTTGGTGCTGATATTGTCGTCAATAGTTTGACAAAATTTGCTAATGGTCACAGTGATGCCGTTTGTGGCTCGGCAACAGGAAAAGCGGAACTAATTAAAAAGGCCTATGAACTTCAAGTTTTGATTGGTTCACAGGCAGATCCTTTTTCGAGCTGGCTTGTTCAGAGAGGTTTTAGAACAATTCAGCTGCGTGTACCTAGGCAGGCAAAAAATGCTGCAGCATTGGCGGAAGCTCTTGACAAGAGTCCATACGTTCTAAAAGTTCATCACCCTAGCTTGGTTACTCATCCTCAGCATGAATTAGCAGTGGAGCAGTTCCATGGATTCGGTGGCATGCTCAGTATTGAATTGCCGGATAGTCGCGAGAAAATGAATAAATTTATGCGAGCTCTTAGCTTCGCTCATTATGCAATGACTTTAGGTGGATATAGAACTACATTATCTTATCCTGTTATGTCTTCTCATTATGATACTCCGCGTGAGGAACGCCTTAAAATGGGAATTACTGATGGCTTGTTAAGAATTTCCTGTGGTATTGAAGATACAGAGGATTTAGTGAATGATTTTATGAACGCATTGGATGTTGCGTACGGTAAGTAAACAGTTTAGAACTCTACTAAGGCTATAGGTTAAGTAATATCTTAATCTATAGCCTCTTATCTTTTATTGGAGGTGTATCCCGTGCTGTATGACATTATTATGAGTATAAACTCATTCCTCTGGGGATGGCCATTTATAATATTCATACTGATTGTAGGAATATACTTTATGTGGGCAAGTAAGTTTTTCCCTATAATACATTTCTTCCATATTTTAAACTGTACAATCTTTAGCATTCTTAAAAGGAAATCTAAGCAGGAATTGAATTCTAAACAAGACGGCACAATATCTCCGATAGAAGCGGTCTGTATAGCAATTGGCGGCTCGGTTGGATGTACAGCAATCGGAGGAGTGGCAACTGCTATTGCTGTTGGAGGACCAGGGGCTGTATTTTGGATGTGGGCTTGGGCTTTCTTAGGCATGATCATCAAATGTGTTGAAACTGCCTTAGGTTGCTATTATCGATATCGTAACGAGCAGGGTGAGTATTATGGTGGCAGTGTCTATTTCATTGCTGATGGAATTGGAAAGGATCAGGGACATCCTCTTGTTGGTAAAATTCTCTCAGTTTTATTTTCGTTTGGGTTTGTATCTCAATTTCTAGGCGGTTCTCAAGTATTTACTGTTGCTGAAATTTTACAAGAATCATTTGGATTTGATATGATTATTGTGACCTTATTCTATTCTGCAGCATTATTTTACATCATCTTTAAGGGAGTGCCGCGTATCGCATCTTTTGCTCTTAGGATTGTTCCGATTATGTGTACTATTTTTATTTTGGCAGGCTTAGGAATTATTCTTATTCATATTGATGCTCTTCCAGCAGCATTTTATAGAATCGTCGTAGATGCATTTCACGGATCCGCTGCTGTCGGTGGCTTTTTGGGAAGTACCTTAGTTAAAACAATAAATGAAGGATTAGCTCGTTCTATTAATTCAAACGAAGCTGGCCAGGGTTCCAGTCCTCTCATTTATGGATCTGCCGATACAATTCATCCTGTTCGACAGGGATTGTGGGGCAGTTTTGATGTCTTTATTAATACCATTGTAATTAGTTCTATTACAGCGTTAAGTGTTCTTGTCACAGATACTTGGACAAGCGGAGTCTATGGTGCTACATTGACGATAAACGCTTATGAAAGTGTATATGGCCAGTGGGGGTCGATATTAATTGGATTTATTGCTATTTTATTTGGTCTCACTACTACTTCAGGATGGTTTAGTTACTATATTTCGATTATTCAGTATGTGTTTAAAAAATATCCTCAGAGAAGAGATAAAGTCATTAAAATTTTTAAATATTTATATCCTCTCCCTAACATTATTATCGTATCATCAATTGTTTTGACTGGAAATGGCCCTGATCTATTTTGGGCGATTGTTAATATAACCCTAGTATTTCCTGTTGGATTTAATTTGCTTTCACTATTTTTGTTACGCAGGCAGTTTCTGCGATTATTGGACGATTATAAAGCAAGATATATGGGAATTGGCACGGTCGACCCTAAATATAAAATTTTTAGAAATGCATATTAAACAAGGGGGGTTAAATAACCCTGTGGTTTACTATTATAAGATTGTGGAGACCCCTATAAACTTTGTGTGGTTTTAGATGAGACTCGAAGTGATGAAAATCGGTTCGAGTCTTATTTTTGTGCGCCCGGCATGGGTGCACTCTTAAGGATGCAAGTCCTTAGACTGTTCGAGTAAGTCATAGCCGAACACCAAAAGCGACACCGTGAGGTGGAATCTGAAGGAAGGTGCAGGCAAATCTCTGACCTGACGAACAGAAACCGCATAAGGCCAATTCGGGATGGATAAGGGAGTAAAACAGACTGAAGTCCCATAATGACTCGGAATCCCAAAGGGTAGATGTGGCAGGTGAGTGGAGAGAAAGAGTGTGTTCTTACGCGGGGAGGCCTCACGGATAGGGCCGGAGCCATGAAAATGGCAGCTGTGGCCCAAACAAGATTTATCGTGAGGAGTCAGCAGAGGCCATCGTACTGGACGGGTTATAGACCGTCCAGGAAGGGCCGAATCTTAGGAAATATCAGTTAGTGAAGGGAGTCAAAAGAGGTCATTAAAAGCAGAAAACTTCATAGAGAAGGTTGCCCGCGAAAAGCAGCTGCCAAGCGGCAAGGATATGCGGGAACGCCTATCCCTGTGAGGAGTGCCGAACACAACGACATCATTGCAAACTTGTGAGCGGACACTCTGTTGGGGCAAGTCCTGAGGCGAGACAACCTGAATGCCGCGTATCACAGGGTAAAGGCCAACAAAGGATCAGGCGGTGTCGACAAGATGAGTGTAGATGAACTTCTACCGTACCTTGGAGAGCACCGACTGGAACTCTTACTGCAGATACGGGATGGGAAGTATAAATTCAAACCCGTCCGACGGGTAGAAATACCCAAAGAAGAAAAAGGAAAATTCCGTAAATTGGGAATCCCGACGGTTGTGGACCGGTGATACAGCAGGCGATTACGCAAGAGCTGACGCCGGTATATGAACCGCAGTTCTCAGACAGCAGTTTCGGCTTCCGGCCGGGACGCAAAGCGCATGACGCCCTGAAACAGTGTAAGGCCTATGCAGATGCAGGATATGTCTATGTGGTGGACATGGATTTGGAGAAATTCTTCGGCAATGTCTATCAGAGTAAATTGGTAGAAGTCCTGTCAAGAAGCATCAAGGACGGAGCTGTCATCTCACTGATACACAAATACCTGAATGCAGGAATCATGAACCACGGGATATTTGAGAGAAGCGAAACAGGCGCTGTACAGGGAGGCCCCTTAAGCCCACTATTAAGCAACGTGATGCTTAATGAACTGGACGAGGAACTGGAACGGCGAGAACATAAATTTGTCCGTTACGCCGACGACTGCATGATACTGTGCAAAAGCAGGAGAAGTGCAGAGAGGACCTTGGAAAGCATAACACGATACATAGAAAGGAAACGGTTCCTCAAAGTGAATCGGGAAAAGACGCCGGCTCCATACATTAGCCGGGTAAAATACCTGGGATATGGATTCTACAGGAGGAAAGGGAAACTTCGTTTTCGTGTGCATGCAAAATCCGCAGCAAAGATGAAGGAGAAGGTGGGGGCCATTTTAGACCGCAACAAACTAACTCCGAATGCGGTAAGACCCATCAGGCTGAAACAGTTCATCCACGGATGGGTCAATGATTTCAAGCTGATAGACATGAAACAGCTGCTCATGGAAGTGGATACATGGATACAGCGGAAAATCCGGGCAATCTACTGGAAACAGTGGAAGAAGGTGCGAACAAGGTACCGCATGATGCGCCAATACGCAATTCCAGAATGGAAAATGCATGAACTGGCAAGTTGCTGAAAAGGATCATGGAGAGCGGCGCTTATGCTGAACTTGATCCCTACTAAAAAAGAAATAGCCCGCTCTGGTTATATAACCATGACGAGCTATTACAAATAAGTTTGTGAAAACGAGGAAACCGCCGCGCTTCGAACAGTACGCACGGTGGTGTGAGAGGTCGGGATTTCTATTTAGAAATCCCGACCTCTCAATAGCGTTCTGGAATCAGAATTTGAATTTCGTAAGGACAGTTATTGTATTCTTGTAAGTTATCTTCAAATTCATTGGCGAGAACCAATCTTGGCTTTTCGTTGAATTGGCTAAAATAGACTGTTGCCTCATAAGGGCTCCATTCTTGGCATAGTACCTGTGCGGGCATACAATAATAGTTTCCTGCTGGAATTTTCATAGAATGCCTGATTTTATGTAAGCGAATATGATAATTCTCTCTTGATTCATCATTTTTTATTTTTGTGCAGACCATATAACGAGTGTCAAAATGACTGACATGGCTCTTATTTAGATGCTGAGCCTTTATAAAGTAGTTGTGATACCAAGTCATTAAGTCAATATTTTGCTGAATCTTTTTAATTTCCTCATTTAATGCCTGTTTCTTATCGTCAAGCATAGATACGAGTTTATTGATATTATTTGTTAGTATGATACTTCGAATTTCATCTAAAGTAAATCCAAAGTTCTGAAGGTATTTAATTCTATCTATGTAGTGAAATTGATCGTAAGTATAGTAACGATATCCTGTACTTGGACTAATATATTTGGGCTCGAGGAGTTTAATTTTATCATAATAACGGAGGGCTTGAACCGACACACCCATAATTTTAGCAGTATCTCCAATGGAGTATAATTTCATTTTTATCACCTGCTTTAAACTATCTGGAAGTTAAAATGGAGGAATAAGAGGATTATTTCATAGATTTTCTTTACATCCTTATAGGAAAATTTATCTTTCTGTATTACTTGACTGTAGAAGGATTCAGCCATTCTATGTTATTTAAAAAAATGCCTCTAAACTAATATGAATTTTTTGCCGTAGTACCAACAGATATGCCATGAATATTATATTTGTTTTATCACAAAAAGCAAAACTGTATTTTTAAGAATATTTTGGGTATGTGTCAATATTTTCTCGGGAGACCCATATAAGATTGTGTTGCAGCCTCATTATATGCGAAAAATGGAGCTTAAGTGACCTTTGGCTGTACTGCTGGCCGTATACGCACCAATTCCCCCGTTTTTAATTCCCACGTGTGGAACCATGGGAGATTTCTTCAGCGCGCTCTTCAAGGCTTTTCGCAGCTCCGCGCTCGTCGGGGCTTCTAAGGGCCTGAACTTGCTGAATAGCCGGCTTCCAGCTCTTCATTTTGCAGGCCCGTAAGGGCCCTAGCCATGGCTAAGCAGCCTTCTTTCCCCCAGCGCCGGCCTTGTTTTTTCGTTCTTAGACCTCTTTATTACTTTGATGACATCTGATACAATCTTTTCCATGGGAGACCTTCCTTTGTTTTGATATTCGTGCCGTTAACACTAGCTTAACAATAGGGGGCTCCCCTTTATTTTGCAAGGATTATTTATACCCTACCGAGAAACATTTTACGCTTAGTGAAAGTTTAGTCTGAGGATTTCATATGCTTGCACCAGCGGACAGAACAACCCTGCAGTTTAGTTTGTATGAAACGCACTAAACTGCAGGGTTGTTCATAGAAAAAGTATTCTTCACAGCTCACCTTAATTCTTTGTTTCAAGAGCAAGTCCTTCTGCCTTTTTTTAATTTTATCGTAAAAGCACTTTTCTGGTAGACAGTCAAGAATATAGACATTCTCAAGTTCATCAATCGCCCTTATTTTCCGTTAGGATTCGTTTTATGATCCTAATACATGTGCGAAGCAGGGGTTCCTTGGAGCGGTTTCGCAAGGTGCAGATAGATAGGATTGGGGCAGTCTCCGTGTTTCCTGTAATGAAATAGCGAATAGGTTTATGAATAGTCATGGCCGGGACATAGGAGCGCATCGTAAAGGCGACACCCAGCCCTTCCGAAGCGAGCCGAATGGCTAGATTGATGCTGTCTACTTCTTCGATACTGCTGGGCTCAAATTTAGCTTCCTCAATGAGTTTTGTTTGCTGCCAGCGGATCTGCTGTCCTTTGAACTGAAAAAAAGCGGGTTCATGATTCAGGGCGTGGATGTCAAGATATGGATAGGGAAGGTCATCCCGGTACTGCGCTTTTCGGCAGGCTGGATGGGTAGGGACGATGGCAACGAGAACATATTCTTTTTTGAGAGGGATGGTATCAAAAAAGGGATTTTTCCGATTTTGTATGCAAAGAATCACGTCCAGAAGATTGTTGAATAGTGCACTTTCAAGGATCTGATCGTGCATATGTTTTGTCTTGATCTGTAGGGATGGTTTTTCTTTGCGGAGCGCGGCTACGAGGGATGGGATGATTCCTGAGTAAAGGATTTGGTAGGTCCCGATGCGCAGCTGGCTGACATGCGTTGTCTTCAGCTGCTGCAATTCCTGTTCCATCTTTTCTTCGAGATTGAGGATTTTCTTTGCGTAGGCAATCATGATTTCACCTGCTTCCGTAGGAGTAAGGGTGGTGCGGCTTCTCTTAAATAGGGCTGTTCCCAGTTCTTTTTCCATTTTTTTGATGGCTAGGCTAAGTGTAGGCTGAGTGATGAAAAGCTTGTCTGCGGCTTGATGAAAGTTCCCCGTATCAGCCAAGGTGCAAAGATATTGATATTGTTTTCTTTTAATATCCATGGCCTCGAGAAGGCCTCCTTTCCCTAGGTGCAGGCGTCGAGTTGGCGCACAAATATAATATATCTCAATAAGCGATTTATTGAGATTATTTATCAAGATGAATGAAATACAATTAGTCAATCTATTGTGATTATTCTATAATAAGACACGGAAAGAATCAATTCCAATGGAGATTTGATTCAAAAGAAATCTGTACTTAGAAAGGATGGGGTTATATGGAAACAAGAAAAGTGAAGAAAGTCTCTTTCCCCCACACATTTGTCATTATTTTTGTGATGATTGTCATTGCTGTGGGACTGACTTGGGTGGTTCCAGCAGGGACCTATGATTTTGTAAAGAGCGCATCCGGAAGAAAAGTTGTAGATCCGGCAACATTCCATTATATCCAATCAGCATCCGTCAATCCCCTTCTTATTCCGCTTTACATTATCAAGTCCTTCAGCAAGCGAATTGACCTTATGATGGTGATTTTCATGGCTGGGTCAGCTTTCCATGTTGTGACGAAGACTGGCGCTTTGCAGGCCATTCTTGCCAAAGGGGCTAAGCGTTTTTCCAATCGTTTGGAAGTCTTCATCCCCGTTTTGACTTTAATTTTTGGCCTCATCTGCACGACGCAGGGCGTCAATACATTTATTCCTTTTGCTCCCGTTATGGTCATGCTCGCCATGGCGATGGGTCTTGACTCTATCACCGGCGAAGCCATCATGGTCTTGGGCGGGGCTATCGGGTTTTCGACAGGCACATTCAATATGTTTACGACTGTAGTCGCACAGGATATTGCGGAACTGCCAGCTTATTCCGGTCTCTGGTATCGTGCGGTCTGTTTTGTGGTCTTTTACATCGTAACAAATTGGTACCTTATCCGATATGCGAAGAAAATCAAGAAAAATCCAACGATGAGTCCAATGTTTGATCTTGATCAGGAAATGAAAGCGGAAGAAGCGACAATGGACCTTGAAGCCGCCAGTGAGCTTACGGGAAGGATGCTGGCTCCCTTGGTCCTTCTAGTGATTGCTTTTGCCGTAATCATCTATGGGGCGATTGTCCTAAAATGGGGTATGGCTCATATGGCAGCGATGTTCCTGACCTACAGCGTCGTTGCAGATCTTATGATTGGAACGCCTGTCAATACGGTATGCAAGGACATCTTAGATGGCAGCAAGCAAATGCTTGGGGCAGCTTTCATCATTGGGATGGCAACCGCCATCAGCGGCATCATGGATGCCGGAAAGATTACCTACACGATTGTTCATGCAACCTCAGAGCTACTAAGCGGTCTTCCGCCCATCATCATAGCTCCAGGAATGGTCCTTGCCAATACGCTCATCAATCTTTTCCTGACTTCAGGGAGTGGGCAGGCGGTTGCTGTTATGCCTATTCTTATTCCACTAGCTGATGTGCTGTGCGTTACCCGCCAGACCACTGTCCTTGCCTTTAACTTTGGCGATGGATTCTGTAATTTTATCCTGCCGACATCGACCGCCCTTATGGGAACTCTGAGCGTGACCAATATTCCTTATGACCGGTGGATGCGCTTCATGTGGAAACTTTTCCTGATTTGGCTCGTGACGGGATGCGTCATGACCCTGATTGCCCAAATGATTCACTTGGGACCTATGTAATGTGATAAAGGAGAATGATAAACGATGCTGAAGAAACAAATTGAGACAGCAAATCGGTGGATAGATACTCATCTTCCAGAGCTGACAGAGATGGCGGATACCCTCTTTGATCATCCGGAAATTGGACCCCATGAGTATCAGTCAAGTGCCCTTTTGACACGGTATCTAGAAGACCATGATTTTACCGTAACACGGGGGATTGGTTCCTTGGAGACGGCTTTTAAGGCCATTTGGAAAAATGGGGAAGGCGGGCCTAATATCGGCCTTCTGTGTGAGTTTGACGCCCTGCCCGGCATGGGACATGGCTGCGGCCATCAGCTTCAGGGACCCTCTATTTTGGGCGCAGCAAACGCTATCAAGGAAGCCGCCGGAGATATCCCCTTTACCTTGACCGTATATGGCACGCCGGGCGAGGAAAATATCAGTGGCAAATATATCATGATCAAGGAAGGATGCACCTTTGAGGAACTAGATGTGGCCCTGATGATGCACGGTGGACCGGCAACGCAGACAGACATCAAGAGTCTTGCAAATGCTGAATATACAGTTACTTATCACGGTAAGGCCGCTCATGCCGCCCTCAAACCGGAAGCCGGGCGAAGCAGCCTTGATGCCATGATGCTTGCTTTTCACGGAATTGAATGCCTGAGGGAACATGTACCTGATGATGTGCGGATTCATTACAATATCATTGATGGAGGCGGTACTGCCGCAAATGTCGTGCCAAGCTTTACGCAGGCTCAGGTCATGGTTCGGGCCGGAACAGTTGGTCTTGTCAAGGAAATCATGAACCGCATGGAAAAAATCTATAACGGAGCCGCTATGATGACAGAAACAACTGTCAATGCCGAGGTGGGGAAGATTCTTGATAACAAGATTCCGAATCTTACGCTCAATGATCTCCTCATGAAACATGCCAGGGCGCTGAACGCACCTAATTGTCAGTCTGCACGGAAACGGACAGGCTCTACGGACTTTGCTAATGTCATGCACCGTGTTCCGGGCTCCTGTATCCGGGTCGCCTTTGTCCCCGATGGAACCTCTTCCCATTCGCCGGAATTCATTGCGGCCGGTAAATCTGAAGAAGCCCATCAGGCCGTGCAGTTTGGCGCCAAGATCCTTGCTGACGCTGCTCTCGAACTGATTGATGATCCAAAACAGCTAGAAGCTATCCAAAAAGAGTTCAAAGAAAGAAAAGAAGCAGAGGAAAAGAATCCCTCTGCGTAAAATGAAGCCTTGTGCACTTGTCTAAGTCCCATATATGATATAACTGAAAAGGACCTTGCGGTTTATGAAATCGTAAGGTCCTTTTTGAGTTACAGCAATTGGAAGTACTATATTTTTGAATTATTTTATAAAAATGATGGAAAATAAATAAAATATAGATGAATATCTATAAGTTATATATTATATCTAGTATTGGGAATTATTTGAATATTCATGTAAACTCAGGGTAGATGGATTGAGACTTCTGTGTGAGCAAAAAGAAAAGAGGAAACGATTATGAAAAAAATCCGGGACCAGGTCCCTTACTGTGCCGGGCGAAACTTTCCTAAGTATCACATCCCGAAAGGGGCATGTGATTGTCATCATCACATCTATGATCCGGTTCGGTACGCATATCAACCGTCTGACACGAGAAATCAGCCACCTTCTACGGTGGATGTGTATCGGATGCTGCAAAAGAAACTGGGCCTTTCACGAAACGTAATTGTTCAGCCGTCAGCGTATGGAACGGATAATCGATGTACTCTAGACGCCCTGAGAGCTATGGGAAAGGAACAAACAAGGGCCATTGTTGTAGTAGATGAATCTGTTACAGATGCAGACCTTACTGCATATCATGACCAAGGCGTACGGGGCATCCGTTTCAACATCAATTGCGGCTACAGTGGGGACTGGACGAAGATTGAGCGGCTTGCTGAACGGATTGCCCCTATGGGATGGAGCGCTTGCTTTTGGATGCCTGCCGATCTTTTGATGGAAATGAAAGCAACCATTGAAAATCTTCCTTGTCATGTTGTGTTGGATCATCGCGGTCATATCCCTGCAGGCAGTGGAAAAGATCATCCTGCTTTCCCGCTTATTTGCGAGTGGCTGAAGGAAGGCAAAGTTTACGTTAAACTATCTGGATTGTATATCGATACAAAGACAGAACAGTATACGGATACGATGGAAGTTGGGCGGGCCTATGCAGAGGCAAATATCCAGCAAATTCTTTGGGGAACGGATTGGCCACATCCATCTTGCTATTCAGGATTAAGCCCCATGCCGGATGATTCGTATATGCTGGATTGTCTGATGAACCAAGTAGATACGGAAGAGAACTTCAGAAAAGTACTTGTTGAAAACCCCGCAAGATTATTTGGCTTTTAGGAAAGGAGAAAGAAAATGGCGAAGAAAAACTTCATGCTTTATGGGATGGATTGGAGAATCTTTACCATCTTTGGTGGGGCGATTCTTATTTCTGCATATATGAATATTATCCCCAATCAATTAATCGGCGGCATTGCTGTCATGTTTACGTTAGGAATTATATTCGGAGAATTGGGAGAACAACTTCCGATTTGGAATAAGTATTGTGGCGGCGGTGCTATTTTGGCGTTCCTAGCTTGTGGTATTCTGACTTATACGAATTTAATGCCGAAAAATATTGTATCCATTTCCAAAGGGTGGATGAGCACATATAGTTTTCTCAACGTCTTTATTTCAACCCTTGTTGTGGGTAGTCTTTTGGGGCTTGATCGTAAGCTTCTTATTAAATCAGGAGCTTTATATCTTCCTGCACTTCTAGCGTCTCTAGCAGTAGCTGCTTTATTTGGTATTCTTGGAGGATTGCTTTTTGGAATCAAACCGGCGGAGGTTGTGACTGCATATGTGCTTCCCATCATGGGTGGTGGAGCCGGAGCTGGAGCCATCCCGATGGCTCAGGTTTATCAGGACGTAACAGGAAAAGATTCATCAGGCTATTTGAGTTTTGCCATAGCAATTTTGGCCATTGGAAATATCCTTGCCATCTTGTTTGCCATCATTCTTGATAATATTGGCCGCGTATTTCCTAAACTTACGGGTCATGGAAACCTTGTCAAGGTAGAGGCTTCAAAAGCTGAGACGACCATTGAAACAAAAGATAGCAAAGTCGATATTACGATGGATGATATCGGCTCTGCAATCTTTCTCATTGGAGCTTTTTTTGTTCTGGCCCAACTGACCGCTAAAAAAATCCTTCCCTCTATTTTTGGCGTTGCTATTCCTAATTTTGCCTATCTCATTATCTTTGCTGCTTTGGCAAATATTCTTGATCTGATTCCTGAGAGAAACAAGAAGGCGTGCCAAAAACTGCAGCAGTTCTGCGGTAATAAGCTCGTTTGGATTCAGATGGCAGGATGTGGGATTACGCTAATTAACTTTAAACAAATGGTAAGTGTTATGAGCCCTGAAAATCTTTTCATTGCTTTTTTGATTGTCCTCGGATGTGTCATTGGATCCGGTATATTTGGCGCTCTTGTTGGATTTTACCCCATAGAATCTTCAATTACGGCGGGACTTTGTATGGCTAATATGGGTGGAGCTGGGGATCTTGCTGTATTGGGGGCTGCTAGACGCATGGAACTAATGAGTTACGCCCAGATTTCATCACGAATCGGTGGAGCTATCGTACTGTTTGTCGGTAGCTTTATTTTCCAATTCCTTTAATGCTGAAAGGAGCATCTAAGTATGAGAAAGTTTAATGTTGTATATATGAGAGGCGGAACGAGCAAAGGATGTATTTTCCATAAAGAGGATTTACCGGAAAATCGTGCAGAATGGGATGACATTTTTGTTCAAGTCATGGGCAGTCCTGATCCAAAACAGATCGATGGTATGGGCGGGACCGTTTCTTCCAATAATAAGATTGTCATCGTTTGGAAGAGTGACGAACCCAATGTAGATATTGAGTATTTGGTGGGACAGTCCATTGTGGGAAAAAGCCAAATCGACTATAAGTCAAACTGTGGCAATATGACAGCTGCGGTTCCAGCCTATGCGGTTGAAGAAGGGATGGTTGATATTACGGAACCGATCACGGTTGTCCGTATGCTTAATAAAAATACAGATAAATACATCAATGTATCCGTTCCCATCGACCCGGAAACGCATACCTTTGCCCAAGATGGAGATTGTCATATTGCAGGTATAGACGGGACCGCGGCCGAGCTTAAGGTGAACTTTCTGAATCCGGCCGGTGCCAAGACAGGAAAACTGCTCCCGACGGGGTATGTAACCGATACTTTTGAAATTGGAGGGAAACAGATTGTCTATTCCCTTGTCGACGTATCCAATCCATTGATCCTTGTGGCGGCAGAGGATATAGGCCTTACGGGGACGGAAATGCCTACTGAACTCGATGAAAATAAAAAAGCTTCTGAGCTTCTTGAACAGATTCGCGGCAACGCAGCTGTCCTTATGGGGTTTGCTAAGAATTTGGAAGACGCTAAGGTGAATTCGCCAGCTGTTCCTAAGGTAGGCGTATTTACAAGTCCCAAAGATTATCAGGGCATTAGTGGCAATATTGTCAGCGCTGAGGATATGGACGTTTGCGTGCGTATCCTGTCGGTCTTCAAATGTCACAAGGCTTGCCCGCTTACGGCTGCAAATTCAGTGGCTGTGCTTGCGAAATTAAAGGACTCTGTCATTGACCAGAAATTACATACTGCTAGTCACGGCGACAGCAGTGTCCGAATCGGGCACCCGAGCGGCATTATGAAGCAATATGTAGATATGACGGTTTCTGCCAATCATGTTGAAGTGAAAGGCGTTGCTGGTCAGCGAACGGCAAGACGGATTATGGATGGCTGTGTATATATTCGGAAATAATAGTGGAGGAAGAGATAATGATTCAGTTGTCTAACGGCGGCATATATTTAGTTCATGGGAAAAATCTCATTCCTGAAAATGAAGTCAAGAAGGTTGAGTCTATTCTGGGGCGTAAGGTTGATAAGGAAGAAGCCCACAAAGGAACTATTGCCTATCGCATTTTGGAAAAGCACAATCAAAGCAGTGATATGAAGCATCTGAAGATTAAATTTGATGCACTGACAAGCCATGATATTACCTATGTCGGCATCATCCAGACTGCCAAGGCTTCCGGCATGGATAAATTTCCCATGCCTTATATTCTAACATGCTGTCATAATTCCCTTTGTGCAGTGGGTGGAACAATCAATGAAGATGACCACATGTTTGGCCTTTCTGCAGCTAAGAAATATGGTGGCATCTATGTTCCTCCCCATGTTGCAGTTATTCACCAGTATATGCGTGAAATGTATGCTGGCTGCGGCAAGATGATTCTTGGCAGCGACAGCCATACTCGCTATGGTGCCCTAGGTACCATAGCTGTTGGCGAAGGTGGTGGGGAACTCGACAAACAGATTCTAGGGGATACGTGGGACAATCCCTATCCTCAGGTTGTTGCTGTCTATCTCACCGGAAAACCAGAGCCTTGGGTCGGTCCTCACGATATTGCCTTGGCAATTTGCAGAGCTGTATTCCAAAATGGCTATGTGAAAAATAAGATCATGGAATTTGTAGGACCGGGTGTATCGTCAATGTCTACGGACTACCGAAATTCTGTTGATGTCATGACTACGGAAACGACATGTCTTTCTTCAATTTGGCGGACGGACAGTGACACGAAGGCCTTCCTCAAGGAGCACGGCCGCGAGAGTGATTATAAGGAACTGAATCCGGCCGATGTGGCTTATTATGATGGTTGCGTATCCATCAATCTCAGCACAGTCAAACCTATGATTGCGTTGCCTTTCCATCCGTCCAATGCCTATGAAATCGATGAACTGAATGCGAATTTAGCGGATATCCTGCGGGAGACCGAAAAAGAGGCTGCTAAGATTAGTCAAGGTCGGGCGGAGTACTCATTGGTCGATAAGATTAAGGCCGGAAAGCTCCACGTCCAGCAAGGTGTCATTGGTGGATGTGCCGGTGGTAACTATTCCAATGTTGTACGAGCTAACAACGTCCTGAGAGGGAAAATTACCGGCGCAGGGGATTTCAGCCTCAATATCTATCCTTCGTCTATACCCGTTTATATGGATCTTGCTAAAAAGGGTATTCTAACGGACCTGATGACGGCGGGAGCTGTCATCAAGACGGCTTTCTGTGGTCCTTGCTTTGGTGCTGGTGATACGCCGAATCACAATGGCTTTTCCATTCGTCATACAACGAGAAACTTTCCGAACCGCGAGGGTAGCAAGCCAGGAAAGGGGCAGATGTCTGCTGTAGCACTCATGGATGCAAGAAGCATTGCGGCAACGGCTGCAAATGGCGGCGCACTTACGTCGGCAGAAGCTTACGCAGATCTTTTTGACGAAGTACCCGCTTATCATTTCAATGAAGCCCCATACAAAGCTCGCGTTTATTATGGCTTTGGGAAAGCAAATCCTGATGAAAATCTTTTCTACGGGCCAAACATCAAGGATTGGCCAGAACTTCCGCAGCTGGAAGAAAATATCCTCTTGAAGGTTTGTTCCAAGATTGAGGATCCGGTTACGACAACGGATGAACTCATTCCTTCCGGTGAAACGTCTTCTTTCCGCTCCAACCCCCTTGGCCTTGCTGAATTTACCTTAAGTCGCCGGGATCCTGGATATGTAGGCCGTACAAAAATGGTAAAAGAACTCGAGATTGCTCGTGAAAAGGGTCTTGACCCAGTAAAAGAAGATGCTGATTTAGCAGTTGTTTTGGATACACTTCATAAGTATGATGAGTGGTCCCATGTCTCCCTTCAGAATACAGAAATTGGATCCGTGATTTATGCCAATAAGCCTGGGGATGGCAGTGCTCGTGAACAGGCTGCAAGCTGCCAGCGCGTTATTGGCGGTCTAGCCAACATCTCACAGGAATATGCAACTAAACGATATCGCAGCAACGTGATTAACTGGGGTATGCTACCATTCCAGTTTAAAGGGAAAACGACTGATTTTGAGGTGGACGATTACATCTTTGTGCCGAATATTCGTAAGACGCTTGAGACGGACCTTCAGAACATCCCGGCCTACATTGTTAAAGGTGGGAACATGCTCCCAATTATGCTCTATATAAATGCGCTGACGGAGGAAGAAAAGAAAATTATTAAAGATGGATGCCTCATCAATTTCAATCGTCAAAAGAAAAATAGCTGATTGAATCTTTTTGGATATAACTTAAAACCAGGTGAACGCAGGCATGATGCCAGAATATTCACCTGGTTTTTTCTATCAGTCAAACATGTCTTTAAACTGGTTTTTAAGAAGATTAATTAGATAGCGTTCCGCTTTATTGAGATACGTATTGTCCTTATAAAGAACGCAGACACGTAGACTAAGGGGATAATGGTCATACCGATAGCAATACGCTTTATAGTCGGGCCCTAAGCTTCGGGCACACCTTCCGGGAACAATTGTGTAACCTAGGCCAGCTGCAGCAAGTTGGGCGGCAGCTGTACTGCTTTCTAGTTTGAGGATTATATGAGGTTCAATCTGAGACTTTTCAAAGATCTTTTGAACTTCTCGCGTAACAGAGTGTCGTTTTTTGATGCCGATGAACGGAAAAGCGGCAATTTTCTTTAGGCTCAAGATCCGCTTTTCTTTGTCATAAAACATATCATCCTGAAAACCATCTTTCGTCGCAATGAGCTGCATTGGTTCATCATAGATGAGATCCTTGACGACAGTTACAGGCACCTCATCGTTCCAAGGGCAGATAATAAAATTGACTTTATCGGCAAGAAGCATCTCCATGAGGTCTTCCGTTCCCGCTTCTTTGATGATGAATTCGGAATCAGGATATTCCTTACGGAAAGTTGGAAGTACGTAGGGAAGCATATAACCCGCTCTTTCAGCCGGAATTCCCATATGAATCTGCCCTGAACCACTGTTTTTCAGATCTGCCAGACGGCTTGCAAGTTCTCCCTGTTCCCGAAGGATATTGCGGGCCATCTTTACATAAAGACGACCAGCCTCAGTGAGTGTAATTGGCTGGTGATTCCGGTCAAAAAGCTTCATCCCTGCCGCTTTTTCTACCTGAGAGATGGCGTAACTCAGGGATGGCTGAGATATATAAAGCTTTCTAGCGGCTTTAGTTACACTTTGGCACTCGGCAACGGTAATAATGTATTGGAGCTCATGTAAATCCATGGTGTCCTCCTTGTAAAGAAAAGGCTCATGATTCAGAGTCGGAATATTACAACCATTTTATAATAAAAATAGAGCACAAGAAAGAGGCTTCTGGTGGTTCGCTGAGGTAGGACTTGTATTGGGAACAGAAAAATAGGGATATTGCGTGAGGCAATATCCCCTGCGTCTTTTAAAAGATAAAGGCAACAACGAAGTTGAACAGGGCACAGCAAATGACGCTTGTCGGTACAGCTATAAGAAGCAGCCGGTTAAAGAGCTCATTACGGTCTTCTTCTTTCGGGCTGGAACCAAGAATCAGGGATCCGCCAGAGGAGAAGGGACTAATGGCACTGGACTGTGCACCGAGTACCGTGCAGGCGAAAAGAACCGGTGCGGCAATTCCCGTAGAGCTGGCAAGACCAGGAATGAGCGGGAAGAGTGCTGGCGTTACAACACCTGTGGTCGAGCTGAAGAAGCTCATGATGGCCCCGATGATGGAAAAGGCGATTGGAATCAAGGGCTTTGGCACGTTGCTTCCGACCCAGTTGCTCAGCATGGTGATGGTTCCTGCTTTGACGGCAACGGCAATCAGCATGCCGGCGCCTGCAATCATGACAATAGTGTTCCAAGGTATTTTGGCAATGGCCTCTTTCTGTGGGGCCAAATCAAGAAGCAGGGCAATGACAGCAAAGATGATGGCAACTAGGCCAACATCAATTTTTCCCGCCATGTACTTGATGAAGGGCTGAGATGGCATAAAAATCTTAAGCAAGGGGAAGGCAAGAACAACAATCATCATGACAATCATCAAGGTCAAGGTTGTCTTTTGTTTTCCCGTAAATGCTTCAGGTTTCTTAAAGACTACCCCTTCCCCGATATTTCGATTGGCTTTAACCCCAAATTTAAAGATGGTGATCAGTAATACGGAAAAGACGAGGGAAAAGAGAAAAATCTCCATTTCCATGGCAAAGGTATCGAGGGCTGCTAAATTCTTGTTGGCTTCATAGGCTGTGTCAGCAAGACCGCGGAAAATGACGCCTAGATTTGAGGTCGGGAAATCACCACCGCAAAGGGCCCCCGCGTTAATGGCAATAGCGCCTGTCAGCTTATCCATTTTGGATTCATCGCAGATGACCATCGTAATGGGAGCCAGGAAGGCTAGGACGGTGAAATACGTTGCTCCCATAATGGAAAGGATGACGGCTACGGCAAATAGAGCAAAGGGAAGCATACCTGGAAATTTTCGGCAGGAATAAAGCAGGGATCCTGACATCTTTTCCAGCGTCCCGTTGATTGCGGCGACATTATAGAAGAGGGATACGGAAAGGATGACAAACATTGTGCTCACAGGCCAAAAAGAAATGACTTGTTTTGGTTTGAGTCCCATGATCAGACATCCAATGATGTAGGCAAAAACAATACAAAAGAGACCGGTGTTCAGTTTGGTCTTATAACCGAGAAAAATAGCAACGGCAATGGCCGCAATGATAATGGCGCTTAACATGTTGATCAGGCTCCTTTCACAAGTCAATCAGTCTTTTACGGCACCTTCTGGTTCATCATCAATGCCGAGCAGACGGTAAGGAATGGTCTTTGTCATGTAATAGACTTGTTCTTCAGGAATTCCCGCTTCCACAAGATAGTGCATGTATTCGTAGATTTCTGTTTCCCAATCTGGATTTTCAACCTGTCCGCCATCAGTGGCCACCATGATGTTGCGATAGCCGATTTCTTTGATGAGGGTTGCATTGTCCTTGAGATTTAGGTGGTAAGGCTGACCTTTCCCCATATTTTGAGCATAGCAGCGTTCCAGAATGACATCATAGTCTTTGACTAGGCGAATCTGGTCTTCAATCGTATAGTCACAGACCCACCATTCTGGATGAGTGATGACGATTTTCTTTACCCCTGCATTTCTGGCTGCTTCGACGACAACAAAGGCTTCTTCCGGTGAAACATGGGCTGTTGCTAGAACGGCATCATGATCCTTGACGAGCTGAAAAATGTCCTTTAGTTTGGGTACAACCTTGCCATTTTCAACCAGTGTAATACCTTGATTGGGATCTTGCCCCAATTTTTCCAGATGCCTCCGGGCAGATTGGGTCGGCAGCCAAATCACTTTTGCCCCCAGTTTGAGTCCCTTTTCGACCGCTTCAGGGTTAATGCCACCGATAATTTTGTTCATGACAACGCCGCCGAACATGGTGAAATTGGTCTTGTCCCCATACCGTTTCTGTACATACTCAGTAGCAATTGCCGCACGATTGACCGTGAACCCAAGATGACTCTTGATGACGATGGCCCGCGCCCCAACACGGACGGCCGCGTCAGCAAGCTCCAAATCTGAATAGGCCCGATGACGCAGATCTGGATTGGTGTGGACATGCATATCACAGATACCTTTTAAAGAAACACGACTCATGGATTATCCCCCTTTTTTGAATGATTCGACGATTTCATGAATTCATTATAAGAAAAAGGAAAATATATAAGAATCAGATAATTTGTTATAATATGTATAGGAAAAACCGATGAATTAAATAGCGGAACGGAAAGATACTGCCTAAGAAAAACGTAAAAATCATTCGTATTGGAGGCTTATTGATGGATACCCGTACACTTTCATATATCATCGCCATCGCTGAAGAAAAGAGCATTTCAAAAGCCGCAGAACGGCTTTATATGGCCCAATCCAGTCTATCCCAATATTTGACGACCTTGGAGACGTCTCTGGGATATCCCTTATTTGTAAGGCGTCATCAGGGAGTCAGATTAACGGAAGCGGGAAAGCTCTACCTTGAATTTGCTTATCGAACGATCAATGCATATCATCAAGTCCAAGATGCTATGCAGGATATCAGTGAACTTCATAGTGGACAAGTCATCCTTGGTGTGAGCACCTTTAGAGGATCTTATCTGCTGCCACCCGTGATTACTGCTTTTGCCAACAAATACCCCGGAGTGCATGTCAATATTGTTGAGGGAGATTCTGTGGACCTAGAGTATATGCTGCAGCGCGGCGACCTCGATCTGGCTCTGCTTGTTCTTGGGAAAGCAGCGAAAAATCTTGACTCAGCGTTTCTTATGGACGATGAAGTCTGTTTGATTGCGCATCCCCATCATCCCATTATGAAGAAAGTCAGGAAAGGGACTCGGCATAACCTTCAAGAGACGCCGCCTTGGTTCATTGATATCCATGAGATTTCGCAATATGAATTTATCTTAAGCGGCTATGATACCATCCTCGGGAAAAAAGCACGTGAAATATTTGCCCGCCATCATATTTCCCCGATTGTCCATAATGAAAATCTGTCTGCTTTGTTTGCGGCTTCAATGGGATCCGGGGGAATTGGCCTTGCCTTTACCTATTACAGCTCTCGGAGATATTTCCAGGGCGCTGAATTTATCTCATTAGGAAAAGATGGAACTTCTGTTGAGCTTTCGATTGCCATGCCAAAAGGTGGCTATCATTCTAAGGCCGCCTTGGCTCTTGCTGATGTGATGAAAGAAGTTTTGACTCCAAATCGGTAAACAAGATAAGAGCGATTTTCTATCTCAGCGCGAATGGTCGGTAGAGGGGTTATCAGTTGAAGGAAACGAAAAAAGGAAATCTTATTTATGTGAAAAATGTTCGATATGGATTGAACGATATTATTGGCAGTAAAAAACTGAAAACACTTGAACTTACCTTGAAAAATGAGCTTAAAAAGCTTTAATGGGATAAATTTAGACAAAAATAATAAAATGGAACATTTCATAAGATATTAAAATAAAAATAGACAGATAATAATCCTGCCGCATTTCATCTGAATTGCGGCAGGATTATTTTTCGCTATAGGGCAATGATCAGCGGAAAAAGAAACAAAAATAATGGTGTTAGTTCTGATTTCTGGGCTTAAACAACCAAAAATGGCGATTTTAATGGATTTTGTATACTGTATCACTGAATTCAGTTTCTTATTTTTAAATAACTAAATCAGTTTGATGAATAATTTTAAAACATATAGTCATAAAATAAATAAATCCTAAGCTGATCGTTATATAATAGAGAGTAAATTTAATGACTTAGATAAAAGCGAACAATCAAAAATAGGAAAATGTGTTCCTGACCATTGCATATGTTACACTAAAGTAATAAAAAACCAAAAGATAAGCCGATCGCATGTGCTAAACGTTCAAAAATTTGCTTGCCTCTTTTGTCCTCGAGTATACTGGGTGCATCAAAGATGCATTCGACCTGTATACAGCTTAAGAGGGAGGGAAAGTTGATGAAATTAACACAGGACCAGCAAGACCTATTGGATGGTAAATTTGGTGAGGGCGCAAAACTTGCCATGAAAGTCCAGGTTGCGATTGGCGAATCTTTTGGTGCGGAACGAATGGTCCCTATTACTAGAGCCCACGTAGCGCTAAGTAATCAGGACGCAGATCGCTGGCTTGCAGAAAAGCTTGCTGGATTAGGTGCTAAGTGCCGCGTTCGTCCGACGGTCAACCCCGGCTTTTGCCTAAGCTATTTTAAGAAGATGGGGGTTGTAACGAATAAGGACTACGAGGAGATGGAACGCACAGATAGGGCATATCGTGCATTGGGTGCTGAACTTAGCTATAATTGCACACCTTATATGGATACGAATGTTCCTTTGTTTGGCGAAATATGTGCCTTCTCGGAATCTAGTGCTACACCCTATGTGAATTCGATTTGGGGGGCTCGTTCCAACAGGGAAGGTGCAAATTCGGCACTCTTTGCTTCAATTACGGGGTATGTTCCTGAATATGGCCTTCTTCTTGATGAAAACCGTCATGGCAATATCCTCGTACAGGTCGAGGCGGATATTAAATGCGATGCAGACTACCATATCCTTGGTATGTGCGGGAAGAAGATTGGTCATGGGATTCCGGTTTTTGCCGGACTGCCAAAGAATATTACCAAGGAAGCGCTCCGCAACTTAGGGGCTGAACTCAATACATCTGGTTCCTATGATATGTATCATATTCCAGGATTTACGCCGGAAGCTCCTGATATCAAGACTGCCTTTGGAGGGAAGGAGCCTGAACGGGTCGTGACGATTACCAATGATGATTTGGCGGAGGTTCTTGAAAGCATTTCTCTTCCTGGTCATCAGCCGATTGATTTTGCCATGTTTGGCTGTCCGCATTTTTCTTTCCATGAATGTGATCACATCCTGAAACAGCTTAATGGTCGAAAACTTGCTGTCCCGATGTATATCCTTTCGGGTGAACATGTATGCGAGATGACCAAACGTACGGGAATCTATGATGAACTGGAGGCTCTTGGTGCCCATGTTATTCCTGATACATGCCCGGATCAGCCGTGCTGGCACTTCCTGAAGGGTAAAATCGGAATTACGGAATCCCCGAAATGTGCGTATTATCCGCAGCGCAGGGGAATCCGCTTTGTCATTCGCGACCTCGATACTTGTATCGAATCGGCCGTAGCAGGGGAGGTCAAATAACATGAAATCTTTTAAATGCCATAAAATCTCGGATGGCCGCAGCGAAGGGCCAGCTATCATTTCCACAGATGATGTCATGTTCTATCTGATTGACCCCAAAACGGGTGTTGTGATTGAAGAAGGACATAGCTTGGAGCACAAGAGTATTTCTGGTAAAATTATGATTTTTCCAAGCGGGAAAGGCAGTTCTGTTGTACAGGCTGACGGTCTTTTCCAGCTGATGAAGGAAAATTCCCAGCCCAAAGGCATGATTGTTGAACATCCAGAAACTGTGCTCGTAACCAGTGCGATTCTCTTTGAGATTCCCATGGTTTCTCAAGTTGAGCCCGAATTTTATCAAACCGTGAAGGAGGGAGACACTGTCATTATTGATGCTGATCATGAAACTGTGACCATTATGGATTGACCGATTCTATGAGTATTTGTTAAGGAGGCGTTCCTATGAAAAGAAGCAAACTGGTTTGTTTGTCCCTATCTTTGTTGGTAAGTATTGGTTTATTGGCCGGATGTGGCGGGGAAAAGAAAGAGGCCGGCAAGGCTTCTGAAACAGTTTTAAAAATTGGTCATGTAGAACCGGAAGACCGGTCTACCCATAAAGCACTCCTCAACTTCAAAAAGAAAGTAGAAGAACGGTCCAAAGGCAGTCTCAAGATTGAAATTTATCCAAATGGTGCGCTAGGCGGCGATGTTCAGCTTTCCGAAGCGGTTGCAACGGGATCGCTCGATATGGCCTTGCCTTCCACGTCTGTTCTGACAACCTATAATGACGAATTCGGTGTCCTTGACATGCCTTACCTATTTAAATCCAGCGAAGCCGCATTTAAGGCGCTCGATGGTGATGTAGGGAAGGAACTTAACGGGAAGATTGCCTCCAAGGGAATCGATATTCTAGGGTATTCCTATAATGGCCCTCGGAGTACAACGAGCAAGGTGAAACCAATCGTAACGCCAGAAGATTTGAAGGGACTTAAGATGCGCGTCATGGAAAGTCCAATCTTCATCGATTTTTATAAAACGCTGGGTGCTAATCCGACTCCGATGAGCTTTACGGAACTTTACACAGGACTTCAGCAAGGTACGGTAGAAGCTCAGGAAAATCTACCATCCCTGACTTTTGCCAATAAGTTCTATGAAGTTCAGAAGTACTCCACTATTGATGAACATGTTCATAATTTCTTGGCGTTCCTCATTAACGATGCGAAGTTCAAATCCCTTTCTGCCGACAACCAGAAGATTCTGCAGGAAGAAGCAAAAGCATATGTAGATGAACAGCGCAAGATGGAACTTGCAGATAACGAAAAGGCCATCAAAGATTTGGAAACGATTGGCAAGCTGCAGACCAACATACTGACAGCTGATCAGAAATCTGCTATGAGAAAGGCCCTGCAGCCTATGTATGACAAGTATGAAGCTAAGTTTGGTAAGGCGCTCTTTGACCTGTGTGAAAAATATAATCAATAAGTAGGGAATAGGGGCTATTGAGGCGTTTGCTTCATAGTCCCTCTATTAGAAGGAGGACTGCTATGAAGGCCGTACTCAATAAATGGACCTATATTGAAGAAAAGGTCCTTATTGGAAGCCTGATATTCAACACTTTATTGATCTTTCTCCAAATCATTATGCGAGGTGCCTTTAATTCCTCCCTGTCTTGGTCTGAGGAATTATCCCGCTATATCTTCATTTGGCAGATTTGGCTTGGGGCTGACCTTGCCTTTGCTTACGGAGAACATATCAAAGTGGAGATGATCTATAATTGGCTTCCTGGTGAAAAAGCAAAAAATATGCTCAGAATTCTTGTAGAGGCTACGTGGCTTGCTTTTAACATTTTTCTAGTAGTAAAGGGCGCCGACCTCTGTCAGTCCATGGTTTCCCGAAATACCCTTTCTTCTGGGATGCGGGCACCTCTTGTTTATGTATATGCAGCGCTGCCTGTGGCATCCTTCTTTTTAAGCCTGCGCTTAGTATACAGCTTGTATACTCGCTGCGTGTCCCAAAATAATGGGCGGGAGGGATAATCATGGAAGCTGTATTTTTGTTTGGGCTCTTTATTTTATTGCTCATGCTCAGTGTCCCGATTGGGTACGCGATTGGTATGGTAACCCTCGTTACTATGCTGCATTTTACATCCATGCCGACACTTATGATTGCTCAAAACAGCATTGCTGGTGTGGACTCGTTTCCTCTTTTGGCCATCCCCTTTTTTATGCTCGCTGGTAACCTAATGAGCGGCGGCGGGATTGCAAAACGCTTGGTCAATTTTTTTGAATGCTTCATTGGGCATATTACGGGTGGACTTGGTATGGTCACCATTATTGTCTGTATGTTTTTTGCAGCAATTTCCGGTTCTGCAGTAGCAACCGTATCGGCAGTGGGGGCTTTCATGATTCCTCAAATGGTGGAGCATGGTTATAGCAAGCCTTTTTCCGCTGCACTGACTGCAGCGGCAGGAACCATCGGGGTTATTATTCCTCCTTCTGTTCCTTTTGTCATTTATGGTGTGGTTTCAGGCGCATCCATTACCAGTCTTTTTACAGCAGGCTTCCTTCCAGGCATATTAATGGGCGTCGCCCTTATGATTGTGTGCTTTATTGTTTCGAAAAAACGCGGCTATCGAGGCAGCACGGAACCACCCAGTGCCAGTGTCATTTGGGCCACGTTTAAGGATGCAATTTGGGCCATTCTTTCCCCTGTTATCATTTTGGGCGGTATCTACTCCGGCAAATTTACGCCGACGGAAGCAGCCGTTATATCTGTTGTTTATTCCTATGTCGTAGGGCGTTTCGTTTATAAGGAACTGGATGGATCTTCCACCTATAAGGCGCTCAAGGATGCCATTGTTATCAACGGGGCGACGACGTTCATGGTTGGTCTGTCGACCGCCTTTGCCGCCCTCTTGACCATGGAACAGATTCCGATGAAGATTGCCGGGTTCATTACTAGTATCAGCCAAAATGGATTCGTCATTCTCCTTCTCATCAACCTGCTCCTGCTCCTTGTCGGTATGTTCATTGACAACATTCCTGCAACCATCATTTTGACGCCGATTCTGTTGCCGATTTGTAGGAAATTTGGCATGAGCCCCATTACCTTTGGCATCATGTTGACCATGAATCTTGCCATTGGGTTCTGCACACCGCCTTATGGCATCAACCTTTTTGTTGCAACAGCCATTTCAAAGGTCAAAATGGAGGCCTTGTCAAAGGAACTCATTATGCTGATTGGTGCGCTGATTCTTGTTCTCGGCGCGGTTACGTATATTCCATCGGTTACGACCATTTTCTTGAAATAAGGAGGGTAACTTGTTATGCTGATTTGGATCATTGACGAAGAATGGAAAGACTATGATGTAGAAAAAGAAGTGCTTGAAGCAAAGTATCCAGGTGTTGAAATTCGTCATTCCACTTATGATTATGAAAAGGACCTGAAGGAATTTGGCTATCGCGCGGACGGGATTCTTGCCCAAGTGTATGCGTCCATTCCTAAAAGTACTATTGATCGCTTGGAAAACTGCAAAGGCATTGCTGTGTATGGCGGCGGTTATGATCGCATCGATGTCGCTGCCGCACGGACTAAAAATATTTCTGTAACCAATATCAGTGGGTACTGTGCAGAGGATCTTGCGGACTATGTTGTCGCAGCTATGTATTTTGTCAACAAAGGGCTGGCTTTTTACAGCCGTACGGTTGTAGAAGATGTCAAGGCGGGGAAATGGGGGGCCATGGCGGCTCTTTCACCGGTACACCGTCTTGAAAACCAGACGCTGGGTATTGTAGGATTGGGTGTCATTGGAAAGACAGTAGCCAAACGTGCTCAAGCACTGGGTATCCATGTCATTGCTTTCGATGACTTCGTAGACAAAAAAACGATGTCCAATCTTGGCGTTGAAAAAGTTTCTTGGGAAGATATTTTCAAGCGGTCTGATTATATCAGTGTTCATCTAAAAGGCTGTGATGAAAACACGGATAAGATCGATGCGGCAGCACTTTCCTATATGAAAGATACCGCTTGGCTTATCAACACTTCCCGTGGAAAGGTCGTCAGTGAAGATGCTTTGATAGATGCGGTTAAAAGTAAAAAAATTGGCGGGGCCATTCTCGACGTTATAAAAACAGAACCCCCTGCAGGGGATGAGCCCATCCTCCATGTTCCTAATATCTATGTAACTCCGCATGTATCATATATTTCCATTGAATCTTTCAAGGCACTGAAGGACCGAGCTTTGGAAAACTTGGAAAATATGCTTGCTGGCAAGAGACCTCGTGACCTAGTGAATTGATGACACCTGAGCGGTGGGAATTGGAGGCGATAATGAACACTCCCTATAAAGCAAGAAAAATCAAGAAACTGTCCCTTGCAGAAGAGGCTTACAACTATCTGAAGGAGCAGATTATCAGTGGAAAGATTCATCAAGGGGATGTCATTACAGAGCAATCCATTGCCAACGAACTGCGGATTTCAAGAACACCGGTCAAAAATGCAATTAGCAAGCTCGAAAGTGAGAATTTTGTTACGACCCTAAATGGCCGGGGAACACTTGTTAATGTACTGTCTATTGCGGATATGAGAGATATCTATAACGTGAGGACTGTTCTGGAAGTCTTGGCGCTTGAAACAACGATTCATAACTTGAGTGAAAAAATGGTTCAGCAAGCGTGTGAGAGTTTTCAAAATGCATTGGCGCTCTATAAAAAAGACAAGAGCCTGGTATCTCCGGAAATGATGTATGAACTCGATAACCAATTTCATAACATGATTGTCGATTATACATCTAACCATTATATTCGGCGGTTAATGCCCAGCTTGTCAGAACGCATCAATGTCAGGCAATTGCAGGCATACCAGATTACAGATACCTTTGAAACCAGCACGAAGCAGCATCTTGAGATTTTGGAAGCCATCGCAATGAAAAATCTGGCAAGGGCAAAACTTCTTCTGGAAGAACACCTAAAATGGTCATTTGCTGTTATGTTTGATGCATTATTACAAAGATACCAGAAAAATAATATGTGAAGTTTCCATTCTGGGTTGGTCTGGAAACGAACAAGCCGGTCATTGCAACAGCGCTGCAATGACCGGCTTGGTTGTGCGCCCAGCATGGGCGCACTCTTAAAGGTGAAAGTTCCTAGACTGCCCTTGTCGTGGGAAAGTCACAGCCGAACACCAAAGGCAACACCGTGAGGTGGAATCTGAAGGGAGGTGCAGGCAAATCTCTGACCTGACGAACAGAAACCGCATAAGGGCAATTCGGGATAGATAAAGCTACCAAACAGACCGAAGTCCCATAACGACTCGGAATCCCAAAGGGTAGATGCGGCAGGTGAATGGAGAGAAAGAGTGCGTTCTTACCCGGGGAGGCCTCACGGACATGGCCGGAGCCATGAAATTGGCGGCCGTGGCCCAAAAGACGGTATTCCTACCGAAGGAAAAAGCAAGGCCGTCGCTGGGGGAAAGAAGGCTGCTTAGCCATAGCCAAGGTCCTTGCGGGCCTGCAAAATGAAGAGCTGGAAGCAGCACTGTCCAGCAAGTTCAAGCCCGTAGAAGCCCCGAAGAGCGCGGAGCTGCGAAAAGCCTTGAGGAGCGCGCTGAAGAAATCTCCCATGGTTCCACATGTAGGAATTAGAAACAGGGGAATTGGTGCGTATACGGCCAGCAGTACAGCCATGCCATAGGTCACTTAAGCTCCATTTTCCGTATTTATTTAGGCTGCAACACAATCTTATATGGGTCTCCCGAGAAAATGTTGATCCATACATGAAGAAATACTTTTTATTTTTCCTACACCTTATATGCTATACTAGGGATATCATACAGAGCGCATGGACCGTGAATTTTCATGAAAAGACACAGCAAGGAGAATCGTTATGGATGTTCTATATTCTGATATCCTGCCGCTTGGCCTCAAGGATGGACAGCAAACTATTGCGGAAACAATTAAACATCAAATGGAACTGGCTGATGAAGTTCGGATTGCAGTGGGGTATGTTTCCGCTGCATCCTTGGATGAGCTTGATCAGATGGTGGAATCCTGTAGCATCAAGCGGATTTCTTTGGTTATGGGAATGTATTATACAGAAGGCATGAATGAAAGAGCCTATCGAAGGGCAGTCAAACTTCACCAGAAATGGGCTGCTGGAAAAATTGGGTCCGTAAAGGCCGTTCTTCCTTTTAAATATCATGGTAAAGTTTACTGTTTTTATCAAAATGGGCAGCCATTTTCAGCTGTCGTCGGATCAGCCAACTTGGGCGTCATGAAATTGGAAGCGGGCAATCGCAGACAGTATGAGCTTTCTGTTTTGATTGAAGATAGAGCAGCACTGGCTGAAATTGCAAGGCATGTGGAGACGCTTGCCGAATCTCGCTGTTCCCAAAATATTGATGAAATCAAGGATATGCCGATTATTCGGGAACACAATAATTCTTTGAATCAGGTTGAACTTGTGGAACCGTTGGCTCCTAATATGGTGGAATATTACCAAAACCGGGACAGCAAGATTTCTTTTTATCTCAAACTCAAAGTTCCTAAAGCGGCTGAAAGATTTCTTGATGATGGCAAGCATTATACGAAGTCAAACATCAATGTTTGCTATGCGGCACCGAGGAACAAAAGAAAAGCCCGTGATTGGTTTGAAACACAGCTGACCGTTGGTGCAGATATTTACCATCTTGAAGGCTATCCACAGAAAAATCAGCCTTTTTTCATCGTTACTGATGATGGGTATTGGTTCAAGGGTCATACGACAAGTGACAACAACAAGCAGTTTAGTGCTGTTGGTGATGAGCTTATTATGGGACGGTGGCTGAAGGGTAGACTCGCAGCTGCTGGTTTGGTTGCGCCTGTGAACGATACGTCTAAAGATGAACAGAGGCTGGGGATGATTACCGAAGAAATGCTGGCTGAATATGGCTGTGACCGGCTCCTCTTCCAGAAAACGGACAAGCAGGCCGCTGATGAAGATGGGAATATGCTGGATGTCTGGACGCTTGCTTTCACGAGTGATAAACAATAATGTCGAGGTGTTATTATGCCGTATTTAGATGCTTATTTACAAAATATAATTGACCGCGGCAATCTTAAATTAGCTGAGTCTGTGAAAGAGACTGCCGAAAATGTAGGGAACAAGTATTTAAAGACCTTTTCTTTTACGGAACACAAGATCGGACTGCTCCTAGGCAATATCCAATCCGGTAAGACGGGCCAAATGTTTGGCATTATGTGCAAAGCCGCAGATCTTGGATTTCCTGTCTTTGTACTGCTGACGACAGATAACGTCGTACTGCAGCAGCAGACCTTGGACAGAGTAAAAGCCGACCTTGTCGGTTTTTGTGTATGTGGGGAAAATGATGCGGCTCTGTTTGCCGAAAATAATCTGGTCAAACCTACTGTCATCGTCTTAAAGAAGAATGCTCGTGTATTGAAACTGTGGTCCAATATACTGGGCGCGACGGGCTTCATGAAGGGCAATCCGCTTTTTGTAATCGATGATGAAGCCGATGCGGCATCCCTCAATACCATGGTGAATCAGGGAGAACAGTCTTCCATCAACAAGTATCTTGATAAAATCAAGAATGATTCCTCGAGCAGTATCTATCTGCAGGTCACGGGAACGCCTCAGTCCATTTTGCTTCAGACCATGGAATCTGGCTGGCATCCTTACTTTATCTATTACTTCAAGCCTGGAAGTGCCTATTTAGGCGGTGATTTCTTTTTCCCGGGAACGGGGAATCCGGAACACGTTGCCTTCATCGATACACTGGAAAACCCTCTGCGCGAAGTTGTTGTTAGACATTTGGCCGTATCTGCCCAGATGCTCTCTTCCGGCGGAACTGTCTGCAATTGTCTCTTTCATCCAAGCGTGAGAATTTCTGTCCATGAAGATTTTAAAGAAGAGGTAAAGAAGGAACTGGAATGGTGCAGCAGTCATTTGAATAACGGATTTAAGGCCTATTTCGAAAAAGCCTGGAGCACTTTTTCTCCGGCAAAATCTGAGAAAAAGCCCCTTGAGGAACTCTTTGTCTTTGCATCGGAACTCCTGAACGATCCAGAGAAAATCAAGGTCCTCATTATGAACGGCAGATCAGAATGTGAAAGCAGCGACTACTCTGAAGGCTGTAATTTTATTATCGGCGGGAATACGCTTGGACGCGGTGTTACTTTCCCAGCTTTGCAAACGATTTATTACACGCGGACCAGCAAAAAGCCACAGGCCGATACAATGTGGCAGCACAGTCGTATGTTCGGATATGACCGGGATGCGGGGATGATGATGGTTTATATGGATGAGCATTTGTACAAACTGTTTGCCGATATCAATGCGACGAATAACTCGATCATTGCTCAGGTGGAAAAGGGTATTGATGACATCAAAATCTATTATCCTGATGGGCTGATGCCAACAAGGAAGAATGTTCTTGATAATGATCACGTCCTAACTGTTACGGGTGGAACCAATTATTATCCTTTCCATCCGGATAATGATGATATAGACGCTATTTCGGATCTTCTCAAAAATTTTTCGGAGAAGGAACCTTATTATCAGGTCAGCCTGCGAATCATGAAGGCCGTTCTTTCCCATATCATTCCCAGCCCTGATTTTCATATGAAGGCATTCCAGTCTGTTCTTAATACACTCCTTGCAGAGCGTCCGGCAGCGCAGGGAATCCTGCTTGTCAGACGAAATAGAGATGTGGCACAGGGAACTGGTGCCCTGCTTTCCCCGAATGACTGGCAAATCGGGAAATCCTTTACGGATCGGGTTGTTCTTACTATGTATCAAGTAACGGGAACAAAAGGCTGGCACGGAAAGCCTTTATGGGTCCCGAATATCAAGCTCCCTGACGGGGCTATATATTATGATTTAGTTGATGAATCCTAATGAACGCATTGGAGCGATAAGGCCGCGAAAGAAAGCGATTGGAATATGGCGGATAATCATACGAAAAAACAGCGCAGTATGAATATGTCGCATATACGGAGTACAAATTCAAAGCCTGAAGAAACGGTTAGAAAATATTTATTTTCTCAGGGACTCCGATATCGAAAAAATGTCAGGAAGCTGCCTGGCTGTCCTGACATCGTTTTGAAAAAGTATAGAACAGTGATTTTCGTAAATGGCTGTTTTTGGCATCATCACGACTGTGGGAGATTTGTCTGGCCATCGACTAATGAGGAATATTGGCATAAGAAGATCGACCGCAATGTTGAACGGGATAAGGAAGACCAACAGGCTCTTGAGGAGTTGGGCTGGCAGGTTCTTGTCATCTGGGAATGCCAGCTGAAACGAAAAAATGCACTAACGAATTTGCAGAATCTCTATGAGAAAATCGTAAAAAATCCTGAAAATAGAACCAAATGAGTTCTGTTTCCAGGATTTTTTCTTTTATTCATCAATATTGGGCTTTTCAAATTTATATTCAATTCCGGCAAAGGATTTCAGGATAGCTTCGAAAATTATTTTGGCGCCGCGGCAGGGGACTGCCATTCCAATTTGTTTGCGGACATTCTCCTTGCTGCCTTCAAACACATAGGTATCAGGAAAGGTCTGCAGACGGGCGCGTTCCCGGTTGGTGAGGGCTCTGGGTTCCGACCAATGATAAATATGGGTTCCGCCACCACCGCTTCCCGTTACTGTATAAGAAGGCTTGGTGGGGTCGAGCCGTTTATAGATCTGACTGATTCTTGCCCCTTTGATATTGAGCTTCAGTTCCGGCGGAAGGTTTGCTGTGAAGGCGTTTTCTCCCGGTTTGATATATCCCAGTCTCTTTACGACCGTAGCGGATTGTTTTGTAAGCTCATTGTTGGGCGCATCTTTCGGAATAGGCGGGTTTTCAATAGCTGTACGGCACGTGTTATCAACGTTTGCATAAGGCGCAGGAGAGGGAACATGGTACGTTACGTCAAGATCATTCCGAATCCCTACGATAATCACTCTATGTCTTGCTTGCGGAATACCGTAATCTTCAAATTTGTAGAGGTTTGGCGTCAGAGTATAGCCAGCTTCGCGGAGTTCTGCCAAAATTTTTGTGAAGGCCTTTCCTTCATTGGCATTTCTTAGACCGCCTACATTTTCAGCCAAAAACCACTGCGGTTTGAAGAGTTTCAGTGCTTTGACGCCATATGAATATAAAGGACCAAAGATGCCGTCCATGCCCTTTTGCTCGCCTACGACACTGTAGTCGTTGCAGGGAAAGCCAAAAGCTAACGCGTCAATAGGAGCAAGTTGGGTCATATCAAATTTGCGGATATCTGCATGGTAAACGGTTCCCGGTTTATCAGGACAGATATTCCGTCTGTACGTGTCGCACGTGCTTTCATCATAATCGTTGGCCCATTGATGAACAATGCAAAAATCTGGATTTCCAATATCAGCGTGCGTTGCGCCCCAGGCAATACCGCCGGGTCCGCAGAACAATTCTCCCAATCTATAAATCATTTGCCTGTTCCTTTCTTCTTAGCGAGGTGACTGATCAGCCACTGGATATGTTCTCTTTCTTCGTCGTCTAATTCAGATACATCGGAAAATACATGCTGATAGATTTCAATGTCCTTCTTATCCAAAAAACCGGCATCCAAAAAGAGCGAAATTACAGGAAGGTTATACAGCGTTCCGAGCTGTTTTAGGTCGCCTGCCTGACAGGGGTACTGACCATTTTCTATTCTGCAAAGTCGGGAATCGGTAATCCCCGTTTTTACAGACACTTCTTTCAGTGAATATTTTAATTGCTCTCGGCGCTCTTTTAAGCGTTTTCCCAAATTATTCATATTGCACCTCACATGATTATAATAGCAGCAATGCTGCACTGTGTCAATAATATTGACTTATTGCTGCGATTTTGCAGCGATTGTGCGTTTTCGTTTCGTCTTGGAAAATATAGGAGAATGCGAATTCATTAGCAATCTTGAATTACTTTCAATAATTAAAGATTATTCACATACAATTTGTTCATACTTTTTTCCCTTCTAGAAAAGCCCCAATTGCTAGAAGACGAAGCCTTGAGAACTTATCTTAGTTCAACAAGTGATTTGAATGAAGGAAATTTTTGAAAACATTGGAAGACACTATGAACGAGATACCAGATGATAAGGTTTCATGCAATTCTGGAGCGGAAAGTGCATGGCGAATTGCCGAAAAGAACCATGAAGAGTGGCCTTTATGCTGAACTTGATCCTTACTAACAAAGAAACAGCCCGTCATGGCTATATAACCATGACGGGCTATTACAAGCAAGTTTGTAAAAACTAGGAAACTGCTGTGTACCGAACAGTACGTGAGAGAGCGGGATTTCATTTAGGAATCCCCTCTCCTACTCAATTATTGCTTCTCTGCCTTTTTAAAGATTCGTCACATTGTTGTGTGGCTGATGAATATTTAGATATCTTCCTGACAAATGCCTTCGAGAATTATGTGATTACTACTAGTTAAAGCGCCACCACATCCATCAACTCGCTTTGTTCCGGCTGCAAAATATTCATTGTCAATTCTCATAACACTGTTAAGCATCGTACTCATTGCTTGATCGATAGGCACTTTTACAATAGAGTGTCCCATGTTCCGTAACAAATCTAGAGTATCTTCAGAAATGCCACATTCAACTTCCAACCCTTGTGCTTTTGTCAAACAGTTGACATAGGGCATGTTGACCAGTGTTTCAGGGGACATGTGATAATCGATGGCATTAACAATGCCTTGAACAATTCCCGTTATAATTCTGGGACCACCTGCAGCACCAATGGCAAGTATCGGTTTACCATCTTTGAAGGCCAGTGTTGGAGACATGCTTGAAAGCGGTGTTTTGCCACCTTCAATAGCATTTGCCATCCCATATGTAAGACCTTGACTAGTGAGGGCGCCAACAGCTGCCGAAAAGTCTGACATTGCATTATTAAGAACAAATCCAAAACCGTCTACAACAATGCCGCTACCAAACCAATCTCTAACAGTCTGAGTCTGAGAAAATGCGTTACCATACTTATCCATTACGACAAAATGAGAGGTATTTCCAGGATATTCTTTGGGCGTAATACTTTCAGCACTCTTATATTCATTTGCAGAATCTGTTATTAATGCAGCTCTTTGGGCAGCAAATTCTTTACTTGTCAAATAATCGGTATCAATATCTACAAAATCAGGGTCTGCTAGGGCTACACTACGATCAGAAAAGCCTAATTTCATTGCTTCAGCAAGTGTATGCAGAGTTTTGGCGGTATTATGACCTGTTTTACGAATATCCTTGTTTTCAAGGATATTGAGCATTTCAATAACGGCACATCCACCACTAGGAGGTCCAAAGGATACTATATCGTAATTGTGGTAAGAAGTTTTTACAGTAGTCCTTATTTTGGGCTCATATTTTTCTAAATCTTGGAGTGTAAAGCACCCCCCGCGTTCATTGATTACGTCGACCATTTTCTTAGCAATATCTCCAGTATAAAAATAATCGACGCCTGTGGTAGCAATTTTTTTTAATAATGTTCCTAATTCGGGATTTTTCTGTACTTCTCCAAATTTATAAAAGCTCCCATCTCTTTTTAAATATAGTCTACGAAATGGTTCGGAAAGCTTCAGCTTTCGTTCCACTGAGTCGTCATACATCGTAAGGGAACCTGTATAACTCGTACCAAATCCTTCAAGAGCACAAGTTATTGCTGGTTCACATACTTGCTCAAGGGACATTGTTCCATATTTCTTTAGAATTGTATCCAATGTCCTAAGTAATCCAGGTAATACAACTGATTGTCCACCAAGATCTTTCCAGTCATCCTGCACTTCGCCATCTTTTATGAAAAGATCTGAAGTCGCTTTTTGGGGGGCAATCCCTCTACCATCGAGCGCAATTACTTCATTATTCTTTGCAGAATAAAGAAGTGAAAAACATCCACCTCCGATTCCGGAGTGATGCGGTTCTACAACAGAAAGGGTTAGGGAAACTGCAACTGCGGCATCAAAAGCATTCCCACCTTTAGCTAGAATAGATAGCCCAGCACGTGTTGCATAAATGTTATTGTTGCTAATGGCTCCACAATCTCCATGTGCTACTGGTTTTCTCCAACATGAAGGCCACATATAGATTGCTTTTTTTCTTTATTCATACTCTCACCTTCTTATAAGTCATTAGAGAAACGATAATGCCGACTGAATAGGTTACTAATACCACCGGATAAACTGCTTCTAACTTATCTGTTAATCCAAGAAGCATCCAACTGATTCCTACTATCATTCCACAAAGCATACTCCAAAAGGCACCTTGCTTGGTGGCTTTTTTCCACATTAACCCAGCGAGAATGGAGAAACTTACCGGTGCAGCGGCAACATGCTGCAATGTTAAAAAGAGATTTGTAAGTGAATTGCTGGGAATCAAGTTTGCCGGAATAAGTGTTAGGAAAGCAAATACAAAGGTGATGAGCTTTGAAATCTTTAAAACTTGTTTATCTGTTGCATTGGGATTGATTTCTGTTTTGTAGACATTTGTGATGATTGTACCTGTAGCAAGCATCATAGTAGCCATTGTTGCAGCAATAATCATCGTTGCAAAGGCAAACACAATGCCTGCGAATAAAGGTGAAGAGAAGGTTTTAATCGCATATGCAAATGCAGTAGTTCCGTTTCCAAGATTTGCACCGGAGGCCTTTGACATCATTCCACACAATGCAGTCAAGATGCAAATTGGTGCGGCAATAACGTAACCTAAAATTGAACCTTTTGTAGCAGCTTCAGGATCTTTTGCTGATAATAGGGGTTGGAGTACAGATTGCATGACAGCCGTGCTTATGCATCCACCCAAAATCCAAGCAATAATACGATGGAGTGGCATATTAAACACATCATTGTACTCTGCGGGGAGTTTGTCAATTAATCCATTGTATCCGCCAACTTTTGGTAGGTTAATGGCAACGAATGCAATTAATAAAATATAGATCCCGATGCAAACGACTCGACCAACGGCAGAGGCACCCCTCATACCAGAGAAACTGGTATAGATAACGGCAATCGTTACGCCGATAAACATTGCAATACTCAAGTTCAATCCAGGTAAAACTATTTGAATGATACTGGAAACGGTTTTTAGCTGAATCGGAATGTACAAAAAACCATAAACAATCTAGGCATAAGAGTATAATCTGGTTGTTCTAATATCAAATTTTGCCTGTAAGTACTCAGGAACCGATTGCCCTGGCATGTTTTTTCGAATCGTTTTTGCAAATAATGCTAAAAATATAAAGTAAAATGATCCTGCGATAGAATACCATGAGCCGGCAATTCCAAGATTGTAGCCATTTTGAGCCGCTCCTACAATGGCCATACCACCAACTTGCCAGGCAGCAAATACACAGCCTAGTGATAGAGCACTGAGTGTCTTATCACCACCGGACCATTGGTTCGAAGAGGTGATCTTTGTTCCGGCATAAACCCCTATCCCAATAATGAGACAGAAAGTTATGATCCAAACGGCAACTAACATTTGTATCACTCCTTTTTATGTTGTTACGACCTCGTTCCTATCTCGGTATAGAAACTTAGGCGTAAAAATCAGATATAATATATTTAGTTTTAATAAAGTTGTCATAAAAACAAAAAAGAAATATATTACAATCCGTCTATTTCCTAAAGAATAATTTATATTTTTCGGAGTGTCAAACAAAAAATAAATTTATTTACAAACAAGATTATTACAAAAGTAATATATTACTTTTGTAATAAAATACGAGAAAAAATATTTATTCTTTCCGTGATATATGAGGGGAAAATTCGGGTGGGGTGGTATTCCATATTTTATTGTTTGTTGCGAAAAGAAAATGGTAAAAAAAGAGCTGCAAAAAAATGAGATCTTCATTTCTTTGCAGCTCTTTTCCTAAAGCAGCATTTATATATTATGCCAGTATTGTGATAACGTTCTTTTGAAAGATTTATTCAAATGTTTAATCATCATATTCTTTGCTTTATTGCTATTATGAGATTCTATGGCATTAAAAATATCATTATGTTCATTAAAAACTTTATGGCTATCAATTGAGTTGCTGTACACAGATTTAACTTCAAAACGAAGGTAATGGTCAAGAATATTACTGCAAAAAGTTGAAATAAAAGGATTATGGGTACTTTGAGCTACTGCTTTATGAAATCCATGATCAAGTCGATAAAGATATTGTGGATCTTGAGAAGGCAAGGCTTCTTCAAGTTTTATTATCCAATTTTTCATGGAAACAATATCTTCAGAAGAGGCCTCTTTAGCTGCAATTGAGGCAGTGAGTCCCTCAATCCAAATTCGAGCATTGAGAATGTTTTCTGCTTCTTCTTTTGATACTGGTTTAATGAGTACGCCCCGACCCCGACAGTATGAAACGTACCCCTCATTTTGTAATTCTAATAAGGCTTCTCTTAATGGTGTTAATCCAATTCCCAAATCTTGCCGAATATTTTCTTGTGAATAAATAGCTCCAGTTCGAAAATGGTTAAATAGGATGGCTTCTTTTAGCTTTTTGTAGGCTTGCTCTTTAAGGGACAAGGTGCTCTTGTGTTTTGAATTGTAACTATTGGAAATCATATAACCACATCCTTTTGAAGTAAACCGCAGAAAAAATAAACTGATGAAGAAGAAATTAACTGGATTGAGAAAGAAATGTTTTTTTTGAAATGCTTTGAGAGGCAAAGTAACTTTCAATAGCCTGTTTTGAGGAAAGAAGAGTCTGCTTTATAGTTTCAGACTTATCATTTGATAATCTAAACATGGGCACGCTAACACTTATAGACGCAATTAATTCAGCCCCTGAAAAGAGAGGAACGGCAAAGCATTCTAAGTGAGCCATGCTCTCTTCTTTTTCGTGTGCAATACTTGAAGTTTTAATAGTGTCTAATTCTTGAGCTAGAACGTGAAAATCAGTGATGGTATAGGGTGTAAGAGGATGTAGCCCCATAGGATACAATTGCCGGAGATCAGATTCATTAAGTGGTGAAATCAATGCTTTACCTAATGCCGTAGCATAAGCAGGCAATTTCTTCCCTACGTACGATAAAAGCCGGATAGGTTCTTTGGAATCAACTTTTGAAATATATAAGACATTTCCTTGATCCAAGATTCCTAATTGGCATATTTCATCAATTCTATTGACGATAGCAGACATTTGTTCATGAACATATTGAAATGCGGATTTTTGTGAAGCAAATGTTTCGCCTACGAGATATGCATGTAGTGAAATTGAATATGTGCCTGCGTCAGAGTTATATGAGAGAAAATTTCTTTTATTAAGAGTGTGAATAATAGGGGATAATGTTCCCTTTGGAATTGATAATAGAGATGCGATTTTAGATAAAGGCAAACCATCATGATTTTGTGAAAGCAACTCAAGTATATCAAGAACACGCTCAGTTGGCTTATGAGGAAGAAAGTCTTTCATAATTGCAAAGCTCCTTTTACAAACAAAAAGACCATAATTCATGGATATTTCTATGCTTTTATTTTCATATAGAAAGGTTAATCTGTCAAATGATAAAGTGAATCAACAATTTTTAATTTGATGTTAAAAATATGAAAATTCTTGTAAAAAATAAAATGACATGCTATTATGCGCGTAAGAAAGTTCGTAATAACGAATTATATTCGTATTTACGAACAAAAAGGAGAGGGTCAAAATGGAAAGAAGTTCAAAAATCTTGAGTGGAATCAACAACCAGTACTATCGTGCAACAATGAAATCTATGGGTTTTTCAACAAATGATTTGAAGAAACCCATTATTGGCATTGCCAATGCTTGGAGTGAGTGTGTACCAGGACATTACAATCTCCGGCAGGTTGCTCAAAGAGTAAAGGATGGTATTTATCAGGCTGGTGGTACTCCTGTCGAATTTGGAGTGATTGGTGGCTGTGATGGCATGGGACAGGGCCATGATGGAATGCATTATATTCTTCCTTCTAGAGAATTGATTGCTAACTCGATTGAATCAATGGCACAGATTAATTTGTTTGATGGGTTAGTATTACTTGGATCTTGTGACAAAATTGTTCCAGGGATGCTTATGGCTGCTGCACGCTTGGACATTCCTTGTATTTTCCTTCCTGGTGGACCGATGGAAGGCGGGGTTCAGTTTGATGGACGGCAGTCTGATCAGACTTCCAGTGCTGAGGCCCTTGGGATGCTTTCAGCAGGTAAAATTACTGAAGATGAGTATAAGGTCCTTGAAGATTTATCTTGTCCTTCTTGCGGATCTTGTTCTTATCTGGGAACAGCTAATACGATGTGCTCTCTTTCAGAAGCCCTTGGCATGTGCCTTCCTGATGGAGGAATCATTCCTGCTACATCTGCCATGCGGTTTAGTGTCGCTGAAGCAACGGGCATCAAGATTATGGAACTTGTCGAACGTCAGATTACTGCTCGTAAAATTATTACTAATGATAGTATGCGTAATGCTATCAAGGTTTGTCTTGCTATGAGTGGATCTACGAACGCAGTCATGCACCTTACTGCAATCGCACATGAAGCTGAGCTATCAATCAATGTCCTTCAAGAGTTTGATTCTTTGAGTGATACAACGCCACAGGTTGCTAAGATCAATCCTGCTTCAAAATACAATATGACGGATTTTTATCATGATGGTGGCGTTTACCGCATGATGAAAGAAATGAAAAGTATACTTGCTACCAATGTCATGACAGTAACCGGTATGACATTAGGGGAAACTATCGATAATCATAAATTTATGTTCCCTCATAGTCATAATGTTATTCATACGCTGAAGGATCCATTTGGATATACAGGGGGTGTTGCTGTTCTTAAAGGCAACCTTGCTCCAGACACGGGGATTACTAAACCAGGGGCTTTTGACCCCAGCTTACACCATTTTGTTGGGGAAGCGATTTGCTTTGATAGTGAAGAGCTTGCTGAAGAGGCAATTCTTGCGGGCAAGGTACATGAAGGTCATGTTGTCGTTATCCGTTATGAAGGTCCTAAGGGCGGCCCTGGTATGCGCGAAATGTTTAAGGCTATGAAATACTTGTATGGAAGAGGTTTGGCATTAACTACTGCACTGATTACGGATGGTCGTTTTTCCGGAACCAATAATGGATGTTTTGTAGGGCATATTTCTCCTGAGGCAGCTGAGGGAGGACCGATTGCTATCGTTCATGATGGAGATAAAATCGAAATTGATGTAGATAATAAGAAGCTGAACTTGCTTGTTAGTGATGAGGAAATCAAAAATCGACTTGAGAAATGGGTTAGACCTGAGCCTAAGTTCAAGAAAGGTTGGTTAGGCTTGTATTGTAAAATTGCTGCATCTGGTTCCGAAGGTGCAATTCTTAAGTTTGATAAGCTAAAATGAGGTGAATTTGACATGATTACAGCATATGGAGCAATTGTTGGTCTTTGCATTGCTATAATTTTAATTCTTCGTAAGATTAATCCAACTTATGCCATGATTATAGGTGCTGTAGTTGGTGGGCTTGTTGGAGGAGCCGGGCTTACAAATACAGTTAAATTTATGATTGTTGGTACCCAAGGGATCGTATCCGCTATTATTAGAATTATTACGGCTGGTATACTAGCGGGTACTTTGATCGAGAGCGGCGCTGCCAAAAGGATTGCTGACTCTATTATTGCGTCAGTAGGAACTAAAAGAAGTCTTATTGCAATGATGCTTGCAACCTGGATTTTAACTGCTGTTGGCGTATTTGGTGATGTTGCTATTATAACAGTTGCACCAGTCGCAATTTTGATGGCTAAGCAATCTGGGTATCGAAAACTTGGGGTTTTAATGGCTATGATTGGTGGTGTAAAAGCAGGGAATGTAATGAGCCCTAATCCGAATGCTATTGCTGCCTCTGAAGGATTTAATGTTCCTCTTACTTCCGTCATGGCAATTGGAATAATCCCAGCCATTACAGCTTTGATTGCTACCGGATTTATTGCATACTATTTGCGTAATAAAGGTACCGATTTTGAAAATGTAGAAATGAGCGCTGGAGTAGATGAGGAATTACCTACATTGGCAGCTTCTATTTCAGGACCTTTGGTTACAATTGCACTTTTATTGCTTAGACCTCTCCTTGGTGTTACGGTCGACCCTTTAATTGCTCTTCCTTTGGGCGGAATTGCTGGGATGCTAGCAATGAGAAAGGCGAAGTACATTGGACACTATTTTGATGTCGGAATTGCAAAAATGAGTGGCGTTGCCATGTTACTAATCGGAACAGGAACCCTAGCTGGCATTATTTCAAATTCTGCTCTAAAAGATGTAATTACTGCAGCTATTGAATCCGTTGGATTACCCGGTTTCATGCTTGCCCCAATCGCAGGAACTTTGATGGGGGCAGCAACTGCATCTTCAACTGCAGGAACAACTCTCGGAAGTCAAATTTTTGGACCTACCGTAGTTGCGGGCGGTACAAGCGCATTGGCAGCTGCCGCAATGACTCACTGTGGTAGTTTTGTTTTTGATGGTCTTCCTCATGGCTCTTTTTTCCATGTTAGTGCAGGTACAATTGGCATGAAAATTAGTGAACGTCTGAAGTTGATTTTCTGGGAGTCGTTAAATGGGGTTGCTATGGTTCTTGTAAGTGTGTTTTTTGTTGGTATTTTAAAGATTGCGGGATAAAGGAGGACCTACATTGCATAAGGCACAAATTATTACGCCGGTTATTACTGTTTTTGATTCACAAGGAAATCTTGATATTCAGGGCAATATTAATGTATACCAGTTTCTCATTGAGGGTGGTGTAGATGGAATTCTTATTATGGGAAGTACTGGAGAATTCTTTTCTATGCATGATTCTGACAAGTGCCATTTGATTGATGCCGCTGTTAGTTTTGTAAAAGGTCGTACTAGATTGCTTATTGGCACTAGCTGCATGAGAGCTGATGATACAATATCTTTATCTAACTACGCTTTAGATAAAGGCGCGGATGGTGTAGTTATCATTGGACCGTATTATTTTGCGCTAACGAAAGAAAGTATTGAGTCCTATTATGACAACGTCGTAGGTAAGATTCATGGTCCCGTATTCTTATATAATTTCCCTGAACGCAACGGATATGATTTAAGCCCTGATATTGTGCTTAATCTATTGAAAAAACATAAAAATATTATTGGATATAAAGATACTGTTACTGAAATGGGGCACACAAGATCTTTAATTCAAGCGGTAAAAAGTGATTATCCGAATTTTGAAGTCTATTCAGGCTTTGATGAATTTCTTGCTCATAATGTTATGAGTGGTGGTTGTGGCTCAATTGGTGGTCTTTCAAATTTTATGCCTGAGGTTTTAAGTGGTTATGTAAAGGCCATTAATGAAAAAAACTTTGAATTAGTTGCAAGCTATCAAGAAAAGATTGATAAAGCTATGGAACTGTATTCAATAGGGACTCCATTTATTCCTATTGTTAAAAGAGCCATGGTTTTGCGGGGAATTAAAATTAGTGATATTTCCACAGTCCCATTTTTACAAGCAACAAAAACGCAAGAAGAGAAAATAATTAAACTTATGAAATCGTTGGATTTGGAACCTATTAAAAATTAATTAAAAGGAGTTCCTTAAATGTTGATAGCATTCAAGGAACTCCTTTTAATTATATATTGGAGATGAAATCAAATTATAAACTATAATGAAAAATTGTATATGACAGTTGGCTTGAAATAGATTTTAAATCTTTCAGTAGTTCAGTATGTACAACTTTATCTTCGATTCTAGGCGTGGCTCCTGCCACACTAATGGCAAAACCTGGACTATCTTTGGATTGAAAGACGGGAACAGCAACACAGGATAAGCCAATTTCAATCTCTTCATTATCCATTGCATACCCTTGCTTTCTAATGACTGTCAACTCTTTCATGAGAGATTCTCGTGTCGTTATTGTGTTATAGGTTTTTCCAACAAGTGGAAATTTGAAAAGCTGATCGATCTCATTCTCGGATTTATAGGCTAGGAGACACTTGCCAATCCCAGTGCAATGCATATAATTTTTTATACCTATTTTAGTTGTGATTAATATAGATGAGGACGAAGACCCGACCTTATCAAGATAAATAACAGACCCAGAGCCAGAATCAATCGCACAATGACATGTTTCGTGATACTTTTGGGCTAATTCTTCTAAAAAGGGATGAGTCAAACTAATTAAGACGTTATTCATTTTAATGGCAGAAGCTAAGGTGAGAATCTTTGGTCCTAGAAAATATTTTTGGGTATCTTTGTTTTGCACTAGGTACCCGAGAGCTGTCAACGTATTGACCAAACCAAAAGTGGTGCTTTTATTTAGATTTGATTTAAGCGAAATTTCCTTTAGACTCAACTCAGGAATATTGTCATCAAATAACTCAAGAATTGTTGCAGCTCGTTCAATTGATTGAATGATCTTAGTCGTCGGCATGAGTTCAATCCCCAATCTGTATAAATAAAAATACCCGTGAAATCGATAGGTTAATTAATTTGAGTGCTTTGCACATTCTAATAAGGAAAATATAACATAATTTCATACTTTTTTCTAGGAATTTGGGAGGCCCCAATATTAAAAATTATCTGAATTATATGTTGACATAAAGAAGAAAAAAGAGTATATTTTGAAATGCAGAACAGCATTCTATATTATAAAACTAAAAACGGGAATGTAGAACGCACGTGTAACGAAAGGGGATGTATTGATTATGGCAATTAAGTACAGAAGTAATGAAATTATGCATGGTGAGGATGCACCGTTTTATCGGTCCTTATTTAAAGCAATGGGTTATGCTGATGAAGAATTGGATCATAAACCGTTGATTGGTATTGCTAATTCTTGGAGCACAGCTTGCCCAGGTTCTTTTAACCTTGACAAAGTAAATGAATTTGTGAAAAAAGGAATTTATAGTGCCGGCGGTACCGCTGTTGAATTTGGAACTATTGGATGTTGCGATGGTGTCGCACAAGGTCATATTGGAATGAATTTCATTCTTCCTTCTCGTGAAATTATTGCTAATTCTGTAGAGATTATGGTTCAGGCCCACCGCCTTGATGGTATAGTTCTCCTGTGTTCCTGTGATAAAATCGTTCCTGGTATGTTGATGGCAGCTGCTCGCCTAGATATTCCTGCTATTGTTTGTGTTGGTGGCCCAATGCTTGGTGGCATTGTATTTGATGGCAGAAAGTCGGATCTGACTTCTATTGATGAAGCTAAGGGCATGGTTGCAACGGGTGCAATCAGCAATGATGAATATAAGAGCCTCGAAAACACTGCTTGCCCAGGTTGTGGATCCTGTTCTTTCCTTGGTACAGCAAACTCCATGTGCTGCTTGTCTGAAGCATTGGGTATGAGCCTACCCGGCAGCGCGTTAATTCCTGCTCCATATGGTGAAAGACTTGCCTCATCCTTTAAAGCCGGCCGTCAGATTGTCGATCTTGTTAATAAAGGGATTAACGCACGGCAAGTTATTACAAAAGAGTCCATGAGGAATGCAATCAAGGTTATGATGGCCATTTGTGGATCCACAAATGCAGTCCTTCATTTAGCCGCAATTGCTAATGAAGCTGATCTCGATATGAATGTTGTAGAAGAGTTTAGAGAACTGAACAAAGTTACACCTCAGATTGCGAAAGTAAATCCTGCTGCTAAATGGGATATGGAAGACTTCTATAAGGCTGGTGGCATTCCTAGAGTCATGACCAGATTAGGCAATTTGTTGGATCCCTCTTGCCTTACCTGCACTGGAAAAACTGTAAAGGCCAATTTGGAAGGATTCCATTATCAGTACCCTGATAATCCTGAAATTATTAAAACTGTTGAAGCTCCGTTCTCTAAAACTGGTGGCATTGCCGTCTTGCAAGGAAACCTGGCGCCTCATACGGCTATCTCAAAACCTGGTGCAATTGATCCCAAGCTTCATCGTTTTACTGGTAAAGCAAAATGCTTCAACTCCGAAGAAGAGGCAGAGGAGGCCATTCTTGGAGGGAAAATCAAGGAAGGCGATGTTGTGGTAATTCGTTATGAGGGCCCTAAGGGTGGTCCTGGTATGCGTGAAATGTTTAAAGCGATGAAGTATATGTATGGAGTTGGCCTTGCTAAGAAGGCAGCTCTCATTACAGATGGTCGTTTCTCAGGCACGAATAATGGCTGCTTCGTAGGACATATCTCACCAGAAGCTGCTGAAGGCGGTCCTATTGCCATTGTTGAAGATGGTGATGAAATTTCCATTGACGTTATTGAAGGCAAACTTACATTGCATGTTTCTGATGAAGAAATTAAGAAACGTTTTGCTTCTTGGAAGCGTCCGCATAAAGACATTCCTAAAGGATACCTTAGACTTTATTCCAAAGTCGCATCTTCTGCAGATAAAGGCGCAATCATAGCTGATGAAGAGGTGTAAACGATGGCAAAGTTCTACACTGCTGTTGTGACAATCTTTAATAAGGATGGATCACTGGATTATAACGGCAACAAGTCCGTTTATGAAAATTTAATTCGCAATCATAGCGATGGTATTGTTTTAATGGGGAGTACGGGTGAGTTTTTTAACCTCACCCTTACCCAAGCAAAGGATCTGGCTGCATTTGCCTTGAAAACGGTTAATCATCAGATGGATGTAATCGTAGGTGCGTCTCGTATGATTCCTTCTGAATCCGTGGAGGTGGGGAACTTTGCACTTTCGCAAGGGGCAGATGCCGTAATTGTTATTAGTCCGTATTATTTTAAACTCTCCGATGCTAATATTGAAAATTATTATGATCAAATTGTACCAAATATTCATGGCCCTGTTTACTTATATAACTATCCTGGATGCACAGGATATGATTTAAAACCGGAGATTGCACTGCGTCTCAGAAGAAAATATGCGAACCTTAAAGGATATAAGGATACAATTGATAATTTTGCTCACACGAGAGATTTGTGCCTTACTATGCATCGTGAATTTCCGGATTTTGAGGTCTATAGCGGCTTTGATGACTGCTTTGTCCCTAATTACCTAGCTGGAGGAAGCGGTTGTATTGGGGGTCTTACCAATATGTATCCTGAACTTTTTGTAGCACTTACAAAGGCCTTGAATGAAGGGCGTTGGCATGATGTTGAAATTATGCAGCATAAGGTAAACCGAATGATGGAGTTATTTGAAATTTGTTCTCCATTTCTGACTGCTGTAAAACGTGCCATGAAAATTAGGGGACTCATTGAAAACGAGTATGGAAGCAGTCCTTTTGTCGTAGCGACTGATGCTGAAGATAAAAAGATCCGAAAATTATTAAAGGATCTCGATTTGCTGTAAGGGGTGTCAATTATGACTATTACTGCATTGGGTGCTGTTATTGGCCTAGTAGTTGCAATTGCTTTGATTATTTACAAATTTCCACCAGTATATGGAATGATGTTAGGCGCAATTGTTGGTGGATTAGTTGGTGGAGCAAGTCTAGCCTCAACAATTGGATTTATGGTCAAAGGGGCAAGTGGTATGACGTCTGGCATACTACGCATTATTGCCGCAGGTATGCTTGCGGGATTCTTGATTGATTCTGGTTCGGCGCAGACAATTGCACATTTTATCGTTAAAAAGATGGGTAAGAAGTTTTCCCTCCTCGCAATCATTGTAGCTGCTTGGGTTCTTCAAGCTGTAGGTACTTTTGGCGATGTTGTTGTAATTATTGTGGCACCAATTGCCTTGGATATTGCCTGCAGAACAAATTACTCCAAGGCGGCTGCATCAATTGCACTGATTGGCGGTATTCACGCTGGTAATGTTGTTTCTCCGAATCCTAATACCATTGCACTTTCAGAAAACCTTGGACTTCCAATGACTTCGGTTATTATGGCTGGATTTATTCCTGCGCTAGTCGGACTTGCCATAACTTACATATTTGTATTGATGTTAAAGGAGTATGGTGAGAAAGTTGATGAATCTTCACTGGAAGTACCGCAAGGTGAAGAAGGACTTCCTCCTTTTAGTAAAGCCATTATTGGCCCGATTTTTACAATAGTGCTTTTAATGTTAAGACCGATTGTAGGTATTACTATTGATCCGATTCTTGCCCTACCGTTGGGCGGAGTAGTAGGCACCATCGCTAATGGACAAACGAAGAAGATGCTGCAGTATGCCACAACCGGTATTTCTAGAATGAGTGGAATTGTTCTGCTTCTCTTAGGAACGGGGACGATTGCAGGAATCGTATCTAACTCTGCACTCAAGGAACTATTGATTACATCAGTAGATGCCTTAGGAATGCCAGGATATATCTTGGCTCCACTTTCCGGTATTTTAATGGGTGGAGCAACAGCGTCTTGTGTAGCCGGCGCAACCGTAGCTTCGCAAGTATTTGGGCCGACAATTCTCTCCTTTGGTGTAACACCAGTACAAGCGGCTGCTATGATTCATACCGGATGCTGTGTGTTTGATTGTTTGCCACATGGTTCCTTCTTCCATATCAGTGCGGGTACTTTGCGCATGAGCATCAACGAAAGAATGAGAGTGCTTCCTTATGAATCTTTAATTGGTTTTGGTATGACCGTTGTTGCGACGATCATTTTTGGATTCCTTAGATTTACTTTTTGAATTTGAAGCGAAGATAGCATAGGCGAGTTGAATGAATCTTTAATTTAAATTCGTTCGCTAAAACTTATAAACTTAACAGTCAGAGCTAAATGATTAGACCTATCTTATTTTGATTTTCTATCAAAATAAGATAGGTCTAATTTTGATACAGCAGGTGAGATAATTCATATTTTAACTGTAAAAAAGTGAAAATTTGACGGGTGAAATTTTTCATAATTTGATTAAAAACGTCATCATTTTCCGCTTTTTACACAAAAAATGTAAAATATTTTTTATTATTATTTTCATAATGAAAATAATTTGACAAATAATGCAGTGAGTTAGTACAATAAAGAAAGAAATTTTTTCCATATATTTTTTAAGAAAGGACACATCATGATTTTAGCTGTCATTCGAGAATCCTACTCAAATTTATCAAAGCAACACCGTAAGGTTGCTGATTATATCCTAAATAATTATGTAGATGTATCCTTTATGGGCATACGTGAATTAAGTGAGAATGCAGCCGTTAGTACAGCAACCATTACAAGATTTGTGAGAAGATTTGGATATTCTTCTTATGTTTCTTTTCAAAAAGAACTTGAGTCTCTTGCAAAAGCAGAAATTACGCCGATTACTGAGTATCAATCATATATTCTTTCAGATTCCAAGCAAAATGTACTATTGGATCAAATTGGTGATGCGAAGGCTGCTCTTGATTCTCTGTATAGTAATTCTCTGAATGAAAAGATTTATTTATCAGCACAGGTACTTAATAAGGCGCAAAATATCTATATTTTGGGGTCTAGATCATCGTTCTCAATTGCCTATTATGCATATTTCTCCCTAAAGCGAATTAAAGAGAATGTTCGATTGATTGAAAATAGAAATGAAGATTTATCGATTGATTTGCAATATGTGGATGAGAAAGATGTATTATTAGTAATCAGTTATCCAAAATATACAAGATTTAGTGAGCAAATTGTAGACTATTTTAATCAAAGAAAATGTAAAATCATTAGCATCACAGATAGACTAACTTCACCAATAGCAAAATCTGCCACTTATGTATTAGTTGTGAAAAATAAATTGAAAATCTATTTTATTACGACGTTTGCTGTTATAAATGCATTGTTGATTGTGCTTGGCCAAATAAACCCTGAAAGCAACATTGCGACGTTTCAAGAGGAGAACGACGTTACAAGAAAACTTAGGATTTATTGCAAAGATAAATCGGAGTGAGAACAAAAAGGAGGGATTTGTATGCTCGATATGGTTATTCGTAATGGTAGAATTGTTGATGGGACAGGATGCCTTGAATACTATGGGAATATTGGTATAAAAGGCGGGCGAATTACAGTGATTGGAGATTTTAATGAACCGGCAGAAATGATACTGGATGCGAAAGATCATATTGTAGCGCCCGGATTCATTGATATCCATTCACATTCTGATGTATGTCCTTTTATTTTAGGTGCAGAAGCTAAAAGTAAGTTATATCAGGGTATTACTTTAGAAATAACTGGTAACTGTGGAATTTCTTGCTTACCCATCACGGACGAATCTAGAGAACGTTTAACGAATTTCTTCGGAACTGCACTTCAGTTACCTCTGGACGGATCACTTCAAGATGATACTTTAAATGATTATGCACAACACTTGGAGGCCACGTTGCCCTATACAAATATGGGGATGCTGATTGGGCATGGAACTCTGCGCGGCTGTGTAGTTGGTATGGAAATGGGTAAGGCCAACATAGAACAAATTAAATCAATGTGTAAAATTCTGGAACGTGAGTTAAAAAAAGGCGCATTTGGAATGTCTTTGGGGCTCATTTATCCTCCAAGTTCATATGGTGATATAGATGAATTTGTTGCGTTGGCTCAAGTATTGAAGGAATATGAGGCGCTTCTTACTGTCCATATGAGGAGTGAGAGCACAAAGATTTTTGAAGCCGTTGATGAGATGCTTGAGGTTGCTAAGGCAACGGGTGTGCATTTGGAAATCTCTCATCTAAAACTTATAGGAAAAAGTCAGTGGGGCCAAGCTGATAAATTGATACAAAGAATTCGTAAGGCCCGAGCAGAGGGCATTAATGTAACCTGTGATCAATACCCGTACACGGCTACCTCAACAGGCTTATCGGCACTTGTTCCAAAGTGGGCACATGATGGTGGTTCCGGGAAAATGTGCGAACGTTTGACTGTGCCAGACGAACGGCTCCTTACGGAAATTGAGGAAGAAATAGAACGCCGTGGTGGACCACATGCTGTTATGATTGTGGGGGACCGCGGAAAACATAAGGAATTTGAAGGTAAGAGGCTAGATGAAATAGCTGAGACTTTGCAATTGTCGCCTTCTCTTGCAGTCGCAAAATTACTCATTGATGCCGGCGGTGGTGTTGATTGTTGCTACTTTTGTCTATCAGAGGAGGATATGCTAACGATTATGCAAGAACCATATATTGCAGTTGGTTCTGATGGATATGCATATACCTATGATCATTCCTACATGACGACAAATCCTCACCCGAGAAGTTTCGGGACGTTTCCACGATTTTTCCAAACTATTAGAGAACATAATATGATGAGTATTGAAAAAGCAGTTTCTAAAGCGACCGGGGTAACAGCTGATATTTTAGGACTCAAGGACCGTGGAAAACTACGACCAGGTTATATCGCTGATATTGTTATATTTGACGAAAAAGCAATTCGAGATAAGAGTACCTATATCGATTCTCTAGAAAAGCCGGAAGGAATCAATGCAGTAATATTAGGAGGAACCTTAGTTTTAAAGGATGGTGAGGATGCAGGCATTAGAAAAGGTGAATTTGTTCGACATGGGCGTTGAATGAGGTCTGGTGTTTGAAAAGGAGATGAAAACGATGTTGGGAGATTATGCTTTAATACCAAAAGAATCGCTATGGGCTTTAATACCGATGCTAGTGTATATCGTTATTGCATTCAAGCCAAAAGCTCATGCTGTCACTGCTGGATTGCTTGCTGTTATTACAGGATATTTCCTGACAGGTCAGACACCAGCTTTGTTCGCAAAAACAGTTACAAAATCACTTAGTTCTACGCTCGGTGTTATCGGGTTGATAATTATGTGTGGAGCTGGTCTAGGGGCTGTAATGAGTGAAGCGCATGTCAGTCACACCTTTGTTAAATGGATTATAAAGTACATTGGTGTAAAAACTGAAAAAAGGGCTATTATTTGTGTCATTGTAACAACAACTTTAATTTGTGGATTTTTAGGGACTCTTGCAGGTGGATGCGCTATTGTTGCTCCTATTCTTATCCCTGTTGTGGCAACCGCAGGATTAAAACCCGCTACTGTTGCAGCTTTATTCCAATCGTCTGGTGAAACCGGATTGATTTGGGGACCCTTTACTGGCCCAACCGTTGCGTTGCTAGCTATTACTGGTCTAAGTTATGGTCGTATGATGTTATGGGCTGCAATTCCATATGGAATTATATGGTTAGTTGTAATTTATTTTGTGGGATGCCGAATTCAAAAAAATCCTTCCTATGATGAAAAATATGAGATTGGGGAGGATGAATCTACAGAGATAGAAATCACAGAACGTGAAAAATTGACTACGATTGCCTTCGCCCTAGGTTTCATTGGTTTATTGATTTATAGCATGCTGACAAAACAGAGCACTGCGTATACCATTTTTGTTATGCTTGTACTGATGCTTGAAATTACAATTGTAAGTGGTATTGGTCTTACAAAGGCAATTAATAGTTTTGTTAAGGGTATGGGATCTATGGCAGGAACGTTTTTCCTGTTTATTCTCCTTGACGTAATGCTTCAATATATCAACTATGGTCGTGGCTTCGAAGCCTTAGGAGCCCTTTTCCTTAGCTTAGCAGGAGAAGGAAGTCGTGCAATGGTTGTTATTATGGGAACACTCGTTGGTTCTTTTGGAATCAATGGTGGTGCTGTAGCTCAACTAAAAGTTACGAATGACTTGTTTATTGATGCGTTGAAAGCGACCCAAGTTCCCATGGAAGTTTGGGCACTAGCGCTTATTTGCGGGTCTCGTGTTACGACGTCCATCTATCCAGGCTCAAATATGATTGCGCCGATGGGACTTGCAAGAAGTGAAAGTCTTAAGGCTATGCTCTTTGGTGGTTGGGCTGTTTCCCTGATATCTATCATTTTCATTATACTTTGGGCTATTATAGGAATGCCCATTTTCTTCCCTGTATAATAAATAACCATATTAGATGTCCCTGGAGGATTTAGCCCTCTAGGGATATTTAATTTAACCCTTAAATGCTGGCAAATTCATTTAAACAAAAATTAAGAAATGTTTGTCCTGCATCGCTTAAAGAGTCAAGAGATTTATAAAAAATTTTTACTTCTCTTATTGAAAGGGGGTCTTCAATCTGGAAAAAGCATAAATCACTTGTATCCATGAAATTAAGTAGATCTGCTCTTATGAAAGTAATTCCTTGTCCTGACTTTGCAGCTAGGTATGCACTTTGTAGTTGATCCATGTATATAACTTTGGTTGGATGGCATTTAATGTTTCGAAACATTAAATGGGCGCGATAATACATGTCATTACCCTTTGATAATAATATAAATGGATATTTGATGAATTCTCTTAATGATAATTTTGGTGATCGGTCCAGTATCATGTATGGGTTTCCTAAGAGTGGGGAGGGAATAGCGTTATGGACAATGAACGTAGAGGAAAACATGTGGATAGGAGCTGCTAAAATCAATAATTCTTTTTTTAGTTCTGTAAAATGAGCCTTCTTTCCGTAGTTTGAATCTACTGTAATGACAAAGTCTAAATCACCACTGTTAAATTTAGAAACCAATGTGCTGGCATTCCCTTCTACCACTTGAATCTTAGTTTTGTATTTGGTTTTCTTTAAAAAATCATGGATGAGACCAGGTAAAACATTTGAACAGAAAAATGCGGAGCTCCCAATGGTAAGAGATGTGCTGGATTTACGAAGATCTCTTTTTAATGCTGATTCAAGTGACTTTATCTTCATCGCATAATGAATATATTTTTCACCGTCTTTTGTTAAGATGATAGGTTTAAAATTTCTATCAAACAATATAACCCCGTACTTATCTTCTTCTTTTTTTATAATGTTACTTAATGCTGGTTGGGATATAAAAAGTTGTTCCGCGGCTTTGGAGATACTCTTACATTCATGAACTTTTAAAATATATTCCATTGCTTTTTCCATATACATCCCTCAAATAACAAATTAATTTATAAAAAATATTAAAATAAAAATACAAAAAAGCTAGATTTCATCATGCTTTTAGTAAAAAATATTATAACTTTAAATATATATTAAAGTCAATTTTAAACAATTATATTAATACTGTTTAAAATGTTAATATAAGGGTAGAAAGTTAGACTAAATATATTTGAGAGGAGTTGTTATGATGGATAATGTTGCTGAAAAATTCATGAGATTGGGAATCGAAAATGCGCCTGGGCAAGAGGTTCTTCAGAAAGAAACCGTTCTTGATTTACGAGGGGAACCTCTGCAAGGTCCAGAAGTTAACTTTTCTCATGGAGATGTTGATGCCCATATCCCGACTCCAGGGTCGTTAGACCTTTTTGTAGAGGGGTTCAAGAAGGGCGGGTGCGTTGCCTATACAGAATATCGTGGCGGGAAGGGACCCCGCTATGTTGTGGCGGAAAAGCTTGCTAAATTTACGGGGGCACCCATTGATCCAGATAGTGAACTGATTATTACACCTGGAACGCAGGGTGCACTGTTCTTGGCACTAGGCTGCCTTGTTGGACGTGGTGACAAGGTTGCTATCGTAGAACCTGACTACTTCGATAACCGGAAACTTGTAGAGTTTTTTGAAGGAGAACTTGTACCGGTCAAGCTCGATTATCTGAGTCAGGATGCCTGCGCTGGCGTCAATCTTAAAGACTTGGAAGAATCCTTTAAGCAAGGGGTCAAACTTTTCCTCTTCTCCAACCCGAACAATCCTACGGGCGTCATTTATTCCAAAGAAGAAATTGAAGGCATCGCAGCACTTGCTAAAAAGTATAATGTTATTCTTCTCGTTGACGAACTTTATTCGAGGCAAGTTTTTGATAATCATCCCTACACTCATCTGAGAGCGTTGGACAATCGTCCTGATGATATGCTGACAATCATGGGACCTTCTAAAACGGAGTCTTTGAGTGGTTTCCGTCTCGGTACGGCGTTTGGCACGAAATGGATTATTGACCGTATGGAAAAACTGCAAGCCATCGTGACGCTTCGTGCCCCAGGCTATTCCCAGTATGTCCTCAACGGTTGGTTTAATGAACCGAAGGGATTCATGAAGGAGCGAGTTGCTGAACATCAGCGCATTCGTGATGATTTGGTGGCACTTGTACGATCTCATGAAGGCTGTAAGGTAAGAAAAACGGAAGGCGGCAGCTATATCTTCCCACAGCTTCCACCGCTGGACGTTTCCATCAGTGATTTTGCGAAGATCGTTCGTAAATTGACGGGGGTTGTTATCACGCCTGGTACAGAGTTTGGGCCTCAGTTTACTCTGAACTTCCGTGTTAATTTTTCGCAGGATCATGATAAAGCCATTGATGCAATCGATCGTGTATTAAAGGTAATGGAACGCTATAGAAAAGCTTAAGCGGGGTGGTTGAGATTGAAAAAGATATTAACTGCTATTGATAAGCATGTGGAAGAATTACTGATGGCAATTTCTTTGTCGGGAGTTGTCATTATGATGGCTGTTCATGTGTTCTTTCGATATGTTGTTAAATCTCCTCTAACATGGTCAGAAGAAGCCACACGGTACTTATTTATTTGGTTTGTATTTTTGGGTATCAGTTATGGTATTAAAAATGATACTCATATTCGAGTAAACATCATTGAAACTTTATATCCTAAGGTGGTTCCTATTTTCAATAAAATTCAGTTTATAGTTACAACCCTGTTTGTACTTTATTTGCTTCCAGCTTCGTATAAGGTACTGCAACAAGTTAACATGCGGCATCAAATTTCGGCTGGACTACATCTCCCTATGGAGTATGTATATGGATCACTATTCTTGGGATTGTGTTTAAGTGTTATTCGCATTATTCAAAAGCTTGTTCTATACTTCACAAAGAGAAAGGACGGGAGGGTTTAATGACTTCTATAATGTTTGCAATCTTTCTCTTGTTTCTAGCAGTTGGAATACCAATTGGTTTTAGTGTAGGTTGGGCAACATTGTCAGTGAACCTCATAAATCCTTCTTTTGCTTGTGATCCTGTTTATTTCTCCAAAACGATGGTCAATGGGATGGATTCCTATGTTTTGCTGGCTATTCCTTTATTTATGCTATCGTCAAGTATAATGGCGGAAAGTGGAATGTCAGATAGGTTGTTCAATTTTTTCTCCTACTTTTTTGGTGACATTCCGGCGGGGCTTCCAATAGCTGTTGTTATTACTTGTTTGTTTTATGGGGCTATTTGCGGCTCCGGTCCTGCTACAGTCGCTGCAATTGGAACTATGTGTATCCCTCTTCTAACTGACCTGGGATATGATAGAGATTTTGTTACGGCTATGATTGCTGTGGCAGGTGGTTTGGGAGTCATCATTCCACCAAGTATTCCATTTATTACTTATGGATTAGCAACGGGTGCATCGATTGGAGATTTGTTTATTGGTGGATTTGCGCCTGGTATTTTAATTGCACTGTGTTTGATTATTTATATCATAGGGTACTTTATCAAACGCGATAATACTAAGCTCACAACAGCTGAAAACACGAAGAGACTGAGAAATCTGGGATTTTCAAAAATCTTTAAGGAAAGTTTCTTTGCGCTTCTTGCACCGGTCATTATTTTGGGCGGGATATATGGTGGTATAGTGAGCCCGACTGAAGCAGCATGTGTTTCAGTAGTTTATGCTCTGCTTATTGGTGTCGTTGTCTATCGTGCTATTGACATGAAGAAACTCTATAGCTGTCTCGTGGATACCGCACGTACTGCAACTCCTGTTATGCTAATTCTCTCGATTTGTATTGTATTCGGACGCGTATTGACAATACTTAATATCCCTCAAACGCTTGCAAGTTATGTTGTAGGACATGTTGGAAGCAAATACGTTGTACTTTTGGTAATAAATCTATTCCTCTTATTTGCAGGGATGATAATGGATACCGTTCCCTGTATTCTTATCCTTGCACCAATTATGTTGCCAATTGTTAAGCAATATGGTGTTGATCCTATTCATTTTGGTATTGTGATGACGGTAAATCTCGCTATTGGCTTTGTAACGCCGCCGATAGGAACAAACTTATTTGTAGCAAATTCATTAACAAAGATTCCTATTACGCGCATTGCAAAACATGCAATCCCGTTTATTGTGATGTTTCTAGTTGCACTGGGATTGATAACCTATATTCCTGAAATTACAATGTTTTTGCCGAAAATACTGAGCGTAAAATAAAAAGGAGGCAATTATGATGAAATTGAAGAAAATAGTTGGATTGGTAGCTGGCGTAATGTTAATGTTTAGCTTAGCGGGATGTGGTGGGTTATCTAATGAGAATAAATCGGCTACTGGTGGACAAAATATTGCAATAAGCATTGGGCATGGTGGGGCTGAATCAACTGCACAACAGATTGGCTGCTTGGCACTTAAAAAGTCTCTTGAAGAACAATCAAAAGGACGGATTACGGTTAATATTTACCCCAATAATTCGATGGGAAATGATGATGAATTGGTTCAGATGGTTCAGAACGGCAATCTTCAGATGTGCTTAGCAAATTCGATTATTGTAAACTATGTTAAGGATGCAACAATCTATGATTTATTCTACAACTTCGATAACATTGAGGAAGTAAAGAATAAATACATGAAGGATCAAAACTTCCTTAAAACTATGCGTGAAAAATACAAAAACGCAGGGATCTATTTGGGCGGATTTAGTGTGCACGGGTTTAGACAATCTACTGCAAATAAGCCACTTAAAACCCCGGATGATTTAAAAGGGTTGACGTTCAGAGTTATGCAAAATGACTACCATATTGAGGCGTGGAAGGATATGGGAGCAACTCCTACACCGTTCTCGTTTAGTGAACTTTATACCGCACTTCAACAAAAAACTGTAGATGCTCAAGAAAACCCAATTGAACTGATTTATTCTCAAAAATTCTATGAACAACAAAAATATATTACTTTGACCAATCATCTTCAACAGACCCAGCAGTGGCTAGTTAGCCAGAAATTCTATGATTCCTTGTCCGACGATGATAAAAAGATCCTTGATAAAGCAATTCAGGATGCATGTGCAGCTGCTACAAATTATGCTTTGGATAACGAAGCAAAATGGAGCAGTGAAATTGAGAAATATGGATGTACTTTTGTAAAACTCACTCCTGAAGAACAGAAAGCCTTCAAGGACCGTGTAAAGCCTGAATGGGATAAAATCAAGGCGCAGGTTTCCCCTGATGTATGGGATGCCTACACCAAAAAGATGTAACGCTTAGGATGCGATAACCATGAAAATTCTTATAATAAACCCTAATAGTGACACGCATACAGATGCCATAATGGCTGAGAAGGCGAAAGCATTATCGTTACCAGGTGTCGATGTTGATGTCATTCATATGAAATCAGCTCCTAAATTAGTTTGCTCATATGAAGAGCAAACTGTCTCCATTGAAGAAATGGTCAATGCAGTAAAGAGTACCGCAGGTATCTATGATGCTTATGTAATTGCTTGTCATTCTGATCCAAATCTTGATTTGATAAGAGAAATCACTTCGAAACCGGTCGTTGGAATAGGTGAATCGTCAATGAAGTTTGCTAGTATGATGGGAAATGGATTTGCAGTTATCTCTCCATCTCTTAAATCTATCTCTAAAAAGATAGCACTAGCGCATAAATATCATTGCGATGATCTACTTAAAACAATACAAGTAACAAAAAGTGACTCTAATGAGGATTTGCTCTTGGCTGCAGAGAGAGCTCTTCAAGAGTTTGGAGTTGATGTGATTGTTTTAGGATGTGCTAATTATGCAGGTGCTGATGCGTATATAGAGCAGAAACTTCATGTTCCGGTTCTTGATGGCGTCGCATGTGCACTAATACTCGCTAGTGGGTTAGCATGTTACTACAAATTAAAGAATTAGTCGATTGTGTAGAAAGGAATGGTTTCTATGTTAGATCTTGCAGTGGTTAACGGAGATGTTTTCATTGAAGGCGCCTTTAGAAAGGCTGACATTGGGATTAAAGATGGTAAGTTTGCTTTAATCAGTGAGCCTGGGGCATTGCCTGAGGCGGCAAAGGTAATCGATGCAAAAGGGAAACATGTTCTGCCTGGCAACATTGATACACATATGCATATCCGTGATCCGGGGCATGCTGAACGAGGCACGTTTATTACGGAAAGCCGCGCAGCTGCAGCAGGCGGTTGTACGACATATTTTGAACATCCAATTTCGATTCCCCCGCAACATAATGCAAAGATTCTGCACAATCGTATGAATCTAGCTAAAGCCGGAAGTACTGTAGATTATTGCTTCTTTGGGGCAGCAGGTGGTGAGTATACACAGGATATTGTGCCTCTATCTAAAGAAGGGGTTATTGCATATAAAACGTTTTTGCATCAGGCTCCTGAAGGACGGGAATTAGAGTTTGACGGACTTACTTCAGCAACAAATTCACAGTTGATGGATGTTATGAAAGAAGTGGCAAAAACTGGAATTTGTTTGGCTGCTCATGCAGAAGATAACGAACTTATTACTGGCAATATTGCAAAACTCAGGGCCGAAGGTAGAACTGACTACATAGCCCATTGTGAATCCAGACCTCCGATTACCGAAATCGAAGCAATTGCTAAAATGCTTCGATTTGGTGAAGAAACTGGTTGCCCTATCGAATTAGTACATGTTTCTACATGTGGGGCAATGGAACTTGCAAAGCAAGCAAAACTAAAAGGGCAGAAGGTTTTTGTTGAAACTTGTCCGCATTATCTTTTGCTGACTGAAGAAGATGTTAAGAAGTTTGGTCCTTATGCAAAGTGTAATCCTGCGTTGCGCAGTCTTGAAGAAGTGCAAGGATTGTGGAAATATGTGTTAGATGGAACGGTAGACTTCATTGGTTCCGACCATAGTCCATTTCTTGTGGAAGAAAAGGAGCGAGGAAAATCAGATATTTTCAAGGCAACATCAGGTTTCCCTGGTGTAGACCTGAGACTGCCGCTCATGGTAAATGAAGCTCAGAAAGGCCGCATCTCATTAGAAAAAGTTGTTGAACTTCTTTCGGTAAATCCGGCGAAGTGCTTCAATATCTTCCCACAGAAAGGAACCATTTCTGCAGGCGCTGATGCGGATCTTGCTATCATTGATTTGAACAAAGAAACCACAGTAGACTGGCATAAGAATTACAGCCATGCTAAAGAAATTGCCAAGGTATATGATGGCTGGAAATTAGCATGCTCTGTAGATTATACCCTCGTACGCGGTCGTGTCGTTATGGAGAATGGGGTCGTTGATGAATCTGCCTCCGGATGGGGCGAATTCGTTAGACCAGTCTCTAAGTAACTTGAAAACAGGATGGCAATTTTATCTGTTGCCATCCTGTTTTAACTAACAGAGAGTGAGGCTGTTCCAGATGAATAAGATAAAGGAAATGCTCCTAAAAATTGGTGATTTTGGCAAAAATCCTGATGGGTCGTATACTCGCGGATGTTACAGCAAAGAGTATTTTCAGGCTTTTAATGCTGTCCAAGAAGTGATGAAACAGCTAGGTATGGAGACTTCAAGTGATGCAGCTGGAAATATTCATGGCTTTTATAAGGGGAAAAATCCATCAAAAAAGAGTATTATCATAGGCTCTCATTTAGATACAGTTCCTCATGGAGGTCTATTTGACGGTGCATACGGTGTTGCTGGCGCATTGGAAGTCCTGCGCAGACTCAAGGACAATCAAATTGAATTAGAGCATCCTTTGGAAATTTATGGATTTAACGCCGAGGAATCAAACCCAATCGGAGGCACGTTTGGGTCCCGTGCAATTACAGGTCTTGTAGATGTAAAGCAACCTGGATTTAAAGAGGCAATTGAAAAATACGGGCATACTCCAGAAGAAATTCTAGCTTGCCAAAGAGAGCTTAAAAATGTTAAGTGCTATCTTGAGCTGCATATTGAACAAGGTGACCGTTTGTATAATGAGCATCTTGATGTTGGTGTTGTTAGTGGAATTGTTGGAATTGTGCGTTTTAAAGTCACTGCCATTGGTGCAAGCAATCATGCGGGAACTACGATGATGAAGAATCGCAAGGATGCGATGGTTGCCATGGCCAAATTAATTGCAGAAGGGGACAAAATATGCCGAGAAATTGATGATACACTTGTTTTTACAGTAGGTACTATCCAATGTTATCCTGGATCAGCAAATGTTATCCCGGGAAAAGTAGAATGTACTTTTGAAATGAGACATATGGATTCGGCAAAGACAGATAGGCTTATAAAAGAAATAAAGCAATATGCTGATAAAAATAACGAAGTATCCTTTACTTTTGAAAAGACTGTAGATAAGGGTTCTGTTCCTTGTGATGGGCATTTAATGCAGGTTATTGAAAAAAGCTGTGAAGACAGCGGCGTTACTTCGGCAGTGATGCCGAGTGGTGCAGGGCACGATGCTAATCCTATGGGTCATCGTGTTCCTGTAGGAATGATTTTTGTTCCCAGTAAAAATGGATTGAGCCACTGTGGTGAGGAATGGACTGAGGAGAAGGATTTGGATAACGGTGTGCGTGTACTTTATAATACAATGCTTAATTTGGATAAAGAAGAGTAGTAACTGAAAAAAATGTTTTTCTATTTTTATACGGAGGGGCAAATTATGAAAAAAATTGGTTTGATTGGTTTCGGAACGATTGGACAGCATATTTATGAAGATATCAAAAATGATGCTGAGATTGCTTTTATCTTTGATGTAAAAGAACCTGATTTGAACGAAGTGAAGAAGCTGTGGATATTTTCAACGGAAGAGATGGAGAAAAAATGCAAGCAAGGAGTAGATTTAGTTGTTGAAGCTGCCATTTCAAAAAGTGTTATAGCGCTCGCACCTATTATTTTAAAATACACGGACATGATGGCGTTTTCTACGACAGCATTTGCTGAAGAAGGATTTAAGGAAATGGTGGATGCCTTGTGCGATGAATATCATCATACCTTCTATATTCCGCATGGTGCTATTCTTGGCCTAGATGGCGTCTTTGACGGAAGAAAGGTCCTGCAAAAAGTAACCATCACCACTACTAAAAAACCGAAGAACTTAGGCCGTGAGGATAAAGAACGGACCGTCCTTTATGAAGGACCGACTCGTGGAGCATGCAAAGCTTATCCGCGGAACGTTAATGTTCATGCCGGGCTTGCGCTTGCTGGTCTTGGTTTTGAACGCACGGTTTCTAAAATTGTGTCGGATCCTGATGTTGCAGGAAATACGCACAAAATTGAGATTGAAGCAGATGGCTGCCGTTTTGCTATCGATGTTTTAAGTACGCCCGGATCTGGTGTTACGGGTGCTTATACACCTGTCTCAGCTGCTTCTAGCGTAAGGAGAATCCTTTTTAAAAAAGGCATTGTTATTGCGTAATTATACAATAAAGAGTACAGTGAAGAAGTTGGTGTCATAGAAAGAAAAGGAAGTGATGATTGTGGAAGGTAAGGAGCAAGAAAAACAATATAGCTTTAATCCATTTATTGTACTAGTGTCTATTGTTGTGCTATGTACTATTGCATCTTATATTGTTGCTCCGGGGGCTTTTGATCGTCAGGTAGTGAATGGGCTAAAGGTTGTTATCCCAAATAGCTATCATCCGGTCAGTCGTACGCCGGTATCTCTGCTTCAAATGTTTATGTCTATTCCTGCTGGTCTTGAAGGCGCGGCAAGCTTAATGTTTGTCGTTATGATTATTGGCGGGGTCGTTGAAATCTATAATAAGACGGGAGCAATCGGTGCAGCAATAAAATCAATTCTTTCGTTATCCAATAAAATAGGTAGCCAAGCAATTATTGCTCTTATCATGATTGTATTTTCTGTAATAGGTGGAATTTTGGGGTGGAGCGAGCAAATTATTCCGTTTGTCCCAATCATCGTTTCACTCTGCATATCTTTAGGATATGATTCCTTAGTTGGCATGGCTATTTCTGGGTTTGCATGTTTGGTTACTTTTGCAGTAGCGCCCTTTAATATTTACACAGTAGCTATTTCAGATACGATTGCCGGATTGCCCATGTTTTCGGGTTGGGAATTACGTATGCTGGTGCTTGTTTGCGTTACTGGAGCAAGCTTATTCTGGGTTCTTAGGTATGCTGCAAAAATAAAGAAAGATCCAACAAAGAGCCTTATGAAAGATATTGATACCAGTGACTTATGTATCCCTATCGATGAAAATGTTCGGATGGATACAATAAAAATGATTTCGCTGTTGATTATGGTTGCATGCTTTATTGCAACAATCTATGGACTCCTGAAATTGAAATGGGGCCTTAATCAAATGGCCGCAGTATTCCTATTTGGTGGTATTATCGTTGCAATTAGCAATCGGATGAGTGCTGTGGATACGGTTAATACTTTGATTGCAGGTGCGAAAGCAGCTTTTCCAGGCGCTCTAATCATTGGTGTAGCCCGCAGTATTCAGTGGGTAATGAACCAAGGCAGTCTTGTTGACCCGCTTGTCTATTATCTCGCTAGTTTTATGGGAGAAGCCTCTGCCTTTGTTTCCGCTTCTGGAATGTTTGTTATCAACTTCTTTATCAATGCGCTGATTCCATCAGGTTCTGGACAGGCCATGGCTGTTATGCCTATTATGATTCCTCTTTCTGATATGCTTGGAATTACTCGTCAAACAGCTGTCCTAGCTTTCCAATTTGGTGATGGTATTTCTAATACGCTTTGGTTCACAAACGGAACGTTGTTAATTTACTGCAGCTTGGGTAAAGTTCCTTTGAAGATTTGGTATAAATTCATTATTCCTCTTCAGATTTTCTTCTTTGTAATGCAGCTTGCATTCTTATACTATGCTGTGATGACTGGATATGGACCGTTCTAATAGAGGAGTGGTATGGATGTATAACTGGGATAAGCTGTCATGTGATACCCTTGCTGTGGCAAAAGATGCCAGTGCCTATGGCAGTAATATGTTTGCTAAAAACAGTGATAGACCAATCGGGGAATGTCAGCCGTTAATTTGGATACCCGGGGCTCACCATGAGAAAGGCGAAAGACTTGACTGCACAGGAACAATTATTCCTCAAGCCGAATATACTTATGGTGTTCTTGGTTCAAAGCCCTATTGGATCTGGGGCTTTGAAATGGGCTTAAATGAAAAAGGCGTCATCATAGGAAACGAAGCAGAAAACAGTAAAGATAGAAATCTTGAAAAGCATGATGGCCTATTGGGAATGGATCTGCTAAGACTCGGTTTGGAACGTGGTGCAACAGCCAAAGAAGCCCTTCAAGTTATCGTTAGCCTTCTGGAAGAATATGGGCAAAACCATAATGCCAATGCTTTATTCGATGCAAGATATGAGAATTCATATATCATTATGGACGAAAAAGAAATCTGGATTCTCGAAACCGCGGGAAGAAGGTGGGTTGCCAAACTTGTTAAAACAGGCATGTTTAATATAGGAAATTGCTACTCTGTGGAAACTGTATTTGACCTTGCCAGTCCAGATTTGGAAAGCCATGCCAGAAAGAATAGATGGCTTTTCCCTGATGAACCTTTTAATTTTGCTAAAGCTTATATGGCTAATATTCCAGCCCAAACGCTGGCTATTCCAAGGTGGAGACGGGTTAATCAGCTTGCTCATCAATATGAAAAGCACACATTTGAAAGTTTGAAGCGTATTTTCAGAGATCATTATGAAGATGATCCAATTCTTAAGCCAAGATATGGCGCTGCCTCAGGTTATTTTCCAACTGTTTGCCGTCATGCACTCACTTGGGAAGCTAGTCAAACAGGAGCCTCGATGCTTGCTTATTATCGAGATGGTCTTGGCCCTGTAGTGCGAAATGCATTTTGTCAGCCTTGCTGTTCAATCTATCTACCAGTTTATCCTGGGATTAAGCTGCCAGAGTTGATGACAAAGGGAGAAGGAAAATTTGATTCTGAATCATTGTGGTGGTTGACTGATCGATTGGATAAACTTATTGGCATGGATGAAGCCCGTTTTTCTCCCGTGGCTCATCAAAAATTGTATGCTCTGGAAAATAAGATTAACAAAAAGGCTGAAGATGCAGAGAAAAAAGCAATTAAGCTTATTGCAGGCGGGAAAAAGAAAGAAGCACAGGAGTTATTAAGTGATTTGATGGTAAATTCAGCAATGGAAGCAAAAACACTGTTAGTTTCCCTAATTGAAGATTTTCAGGCAGCAATTTCCGAGCTTGGTGTAGATAAGATTCAAGGAACACGAATTGACTTTTTGAAGAAGTACTGTGATATAACGGAAATGAATTTGGTGTGATTATAACTTCCTATTGCAAATATAATTGCGAATGTTTTGAGAGAAGATTTTTCTTCTCTCAAAACAAAGTGAAATAAAATGATAGAAAATTCTGCTGAATCTACTGTTCTATCTAAAAAATGCTCATATTATCTGAACTCATTTTATTAATAGTATATCGCTAAGGAGGTCGCAGTTCATATGATCAAGAATCCTGTACCACAAGGTAAATATATTCCTGCTGTAAAACATGGAGGCTTTATTTTTACTGCTGGTATGACGCCGCGAAGGGATGGTACGTTAATTCTTGTTGGGAAAGTAGAAAAGGATAAACCCCTTGATTTTTATAAAGAAGCTGTTGAGCAAGCGACAAAGAATGCTCTTGTGGCGGCTAAGAACACTCTAGCGCAGGATGAAGCACTTATTCAGGTCATGCAGTTAATTGTGTATGTTAATGCTGAACCAGGATTTATTGATCATACCGCATTGGCAGATTTTGCGTCTAGTTATCTTGCCAATGAATTAGGTAAGGCTGGTATTGGACCTAGGGCAGCTCTTGGTATGGCGGGACTTCCTAAAGATGCGCCAGTGGAAGTCTCGATGGTCGTAGCTTATAAGTAGTATATCTGTTGTAAAGAACTAAATTATTGAGTTCAGATATAAGAAACCGATGCGTCCCTCCTTTCGAGAGTATCGGTTTCAACCTTACTTCGCAAACTTTAATAGCAAATTCCGATAAAACGGCGTACCTTCGATTGAAGTAGCATATTGAAGCCAGTTTTGTTAATGTTCGCTAGAGTTATGATCAGTTAAAATATAGTTTATTCACGTATTTTTGTGGGATGCCAAATCATACGTAGGTACAGACAGGTTCCGAATCAAGGTAAAAAAGTACCGGTCGTTCTTGTACCCATATGCATTGCGTTTGTCAGCTTTAATCTTGTTGTATCCTTCGAATCGACCTGTGTCAATAGAGTATTTGGCATGGTTTACCAGACCGTCGATTCGCTTTTCCTTCAGCTTGGCGAATGGTGTCCTAATGGATGCCCGTTATCTTCTGCACGCCGGTAATCGTAAGTCTCTGGGAAAGCAGTGATTTGATTCACACAGCGGCCCGCTTGGTGATTCTCGTTCCAGGACATCGTACGGATTGAGTTCCGTAATCGTTTCCTGACAGCAAGGGCACCGGAAGCGGTGCCCCTCGAAAAGGACAGTGCACCGGGCATTCGGCTGCATAGGCACCGTCCTTAGGCGGGGTCGGTACGTGCCATAGACATGCATCGGCTCTCCGCAGTGAGGGCAGAGAAAATCGGTATAGCGTTTCTGACTGGTGACCACCCATGCCGTGGAATCGTCTAAAGGATCTTCGGGGAGCCAAATAAGATAATCGGGGTCTTGACAAAACAGATCTGCTTGAATAATGTACTAAATAGAGGACATCTCAATTCTCCTTTACTTTGGTTTAGCCACCTTATATTTTGGAGAATTTGATGTCCTTTTTCAATATCTATTTGTCCATGACCCCACAAATTTCCGTGAAGAAACAAAATATAGAAGTGAAATTGCATGGGGGGAATTACAAGCTGTTTTCGTGGAACAGTATATCGCTTAGCTGAATTCGGTGCGTCAACTAAAAAAAGTTTCTTGTAATAATAGAGTATTATTAATTTGAAACCTTATAACAATAGAATACTGTGGGAATTATAAATAAAAACTGTTTTATAATGGTAGCCTTTTTAGATAAAATAACCATGAGAAAGCATAATTTTCAAAATATTTCTTTTGGGATAATCGGGGGTTGGTATGATGGATGAAAAAAATGTATATGAGTTGTTTTCTGAATTATATCAGATTCAAGATGAGACGATTAGGAAACTGACATGTTCCGCGTTGGTGAAGGGAATTAATATAGGAGGATGGACAACTGACACTATTGACAAAGCACCCGTCACTGTTAATTGGAAAGGATGCCCTTGTAATTTAATTACGCATATTAGAAAAGTCACGCAAGCCTGTATCAACGCTTATGAGATTCTTGATGATTTCTACACTCAAAATGGAGTCCCATTAAATAGAGATTATATCGTTGCGGGAGCTCTTCTTCATGATGTAGGTAAATTTTTGGAATATACGTTGCTTGATGGGAAACCTGTAAATCGACATAAAAAGGAGCTGCTAAGACATCCAATTTCGGGGGCTATTCTAGTCGCAAGTGAAGGCTTACCAGAAGAAATCGTTCATATTGTGGCGCTTCATTCTTTTGAAGGCGAAAAATCCTATAAAACCCAAGAAGCTACTTTTGTTAGGGAAATTGATGAATTCGTTTTTAGGGGAACCGTATCAGGATTAACTAAGGAGGTATTGTGATGAAAAGACAGTTGAAGTTGACTGCGGCATTGCTTGGTGCACTATGCATTGCTTTGACAGGGTGTGGCGGGAAGGATTCTAAAGACACTAAATCTGGAGCTGCTAATTGGCCTAATAAGCAAATTAAAGTGATTGTTCCGTGGAGTGCAGGTGGTGGATCGGATCTTGCTGCAAGAACTTTAATGCCTTATCTTGAAAAGGAACTTGGCGTAAAAACGACCGTTGTCAATACCAAAGGAGCAAATGGGTGGATTGCATGGAAAGACCTGCTTCAGGCGCCCGCTGATGGGTATACGATTGCTCAGATGAATATTCCAACTGTATATTCCGGGTATATGGACCCGCAGCAAAAACGCAGCGAAAAAATGGATAGTTTCATTTTCCTTGCAAATGAAATTAGTGATTATGACTGTATGGTAGTGAATAGAAAGGATACGAGATTTAATAGCGTAAAAGAGTTTGTTGAATATGCTAAGAATAATGAGGTCTTGGCAGGCGATAATGGTGTTGGTACTAATAAACATCTTGTCGCAGTTAATCTGAACCGTTCCATTCCTGGTCTAAAATTGAAATATGTGCATCAAACTGGGTGGAGTGATACTTATTCTGCCTTGCTAGGTGGTCATGTTGATGTAGGTTGGGGTTCTGTTGGGGACGTAATGCAGGCCTACAAAGATAAAGAAGTTAAGGTCCTTTGTGTGTTCGCTCCCAAACGTTCAAAACTTCTTCCAGATGTGCCTACATTTAATGAAATGATGTCTGGACTGAATGTTATCAGTCCTTCTGATAGAGGTTTTGCATTGAAAGCCGGAACTGATAAAGAATTTGTGAAAAAGTGGAATGAGGCTATGAAAAAAGCTATTTCAAATCCGGAATTTGTAAAGAAAATGGAAGCGTTAGGACAGGAAGTCAACTATATGGATACAAATGAATATACTTCATATGCAAAGGAACGCGAAAACGCTATGAAGTCTTTTGCTGATATTCTTGGTTGGAATAAATAAGAGAGAAGGAGGATGGATTGTGAGATGAATAGGATCAATGCAGATGTAGTTATCGGTTCTCTCCTGGCAGCCATATTTGTATATTTCTACCGTGTGACTGGTTCATTTCATAATCCAGACTCTGCTGTGTGGCCTAAGGGAGTTCTTCTGTTTTGTCTTTCCTTGTCAGTTGTACTAATACTAAGAGGTCTTAGGCTTGGAAATCTTCAATCAGGTGAAATGGCCCATCACTATGGACCTGCCATGATTGCTTTGTTAGTTATGACCTTGTATGCCATAGTAATGTCATTTACTGGTTATTTTATTTCGACAACAATTTTTGTACCCGCGGGTATGATTATATTGGGACAAAGAAAGTTAACTTGGATATTTGCTATAACATTCGGCCTAGAGGCATTTGTCTATTTGCTGTTTGTATCGCAATTGCAGCTTAGCATGCCAGGATAAAGATTGGAGGGGTTAGAATGATCGGAACTATCATATCAAACTTACTATCCTTCCAATCTATTGTAGGATTAATAGTAGGTGTTGTAGGAGGAATGATTGTAGGGGCTATGCCGGGATTGAGTGGGGGAATGGCAATTGCGTTACTTTTGCCAATTACCTATTCAATGGAACCTGTTGCTGCTCTTGTTATGTTGATGGCTATCTATACATCGGCAATGACGGGGGGATCAATTTCAGCAATACTTCTTCATACGCCTGGCACGCCTGCAAATGCCGCTACCGCTATGGAAGGCTATCCTCTTACCAAACAAGGCCGTGGACTAGAAGCGGTTAGTATGTCGATGTTATCATCTGGTGTTGGTGGATTTTTGAGCGCAATCGCATTATTACTTGTAGCCCCACCTCTTGCAATGGTAAGCTTAAAATTTAGTGAACCAGAAAGCTTTTTAATTGCTGTTTTTGGGTTAACTGTAATCGGGTCCTTAGCAGGGAAATCCATGTTAAAAGGTCTCTTGATGGGTGGAGTGGGGTTATTTTTAGGAACTATCGGAACGGATAATATTACAGGGGTCTTACGATTTACTTTTGGCTCTGATTATCTAATGAATGGTATTCAGATGGTTCCTGCATTAATTGGGCTTTTTACGATACCTCAAGTGCTAGAGAACTGTGAAGACTACAAGCACGCAAATATGTCCCTTTTAGAGCAAAATAATTCTTCTCTTGGCTCAAAGATGCTGCCTACTTTGATGGAAATGAAAGATTATGTCGTAAATATGCTTATTTCATCCATCATTGGTATTGTTGTCGGCATTTTGCCTGGTGCAGGTGGCAACATTGGATCATGGATTGCCTATGACCAAGCCAAAAAGAGATCCAAGCATAAAGAGCTTTTCGGGAATGGATCTTTGGAGGGGCTATGTGCCTGCGAGACGGGCAATAATGCTGTTACTGGTGGTTCAATGATTCCATTGATGACATTGTCTATTCCGGGATCGCCCAATGCAGCCATTATTTTAGGAGGTTTATTAATCCAGGGATTAGTACCGGGTAATCGGTTATTTACCACACAAGCAGAAATAACCTACTCGATATTGGCCGGTTTTGCAGTATCTAATATTTTGATGGTTATTGTAGGACTTCTGATTGCGAAACATGTTGTTAATGTGACTAAAATCCCTAATTCTATCTTGATGCCTGTTGTTGTATCATTAGCATTGATTGGATCATACGCAATCAATGCTTCTATGTTTGATGTTTTTGTAACCTTATTCTTTGGATTTTTAGGTTATTTTATGAACAAGTTTGATTTCTCTGCTGCTGCATTAATTTTAGGATTGATTTTAGGTGAGACTGCTGAAAGAGGATTAATGCTTTCTCTGGTCATGGCTAAAGGAGATCCGATTGGATACTATTTGGGTAGGCCAATCTGTATTGGGTTGATGTTGCTAATTGTTGTTACAGTGCTGTGGCCATTAGTGAAAAAAGTGCTTGTTGCAAGGAAATAAAGAAATGGATAGGAACTAGATTTGAAAAAGTAAGGAGGTGTTTCGAGATATAACCTATCCTTGCAGAATAAAAAGGGATTCTTTGTTAAATTTTGGGGTGCTAAAGTGTCTATGCACTCCTGGAGAGGACATGCACTGAAGACAGTGCGTGTCCTTTTTCGTTGCGTGTGTTAATGTACAAGATCCTATGACGAAAGCGCTCAAAATTGCGCAGACCAAATGAGATACGTTTTAACAGGTTCTATAATAAATGTTGGGGTGAGGAAATATTCTTTCCCCACCCCATTTTTGCATAAAAAAGTGGACATAGACGGCATCCACTCTTACAATTAAATCGCCAAACCTAAATGAAAGGAAGATGGCCTATGTCCACATTTGATTATATAGCAAATTCCTTGAATGTCAAAGGTAACGTAATAAAAAAATGCATCCACAGTGAGCAACAAATTGAATTTATTATGAAACTGAATCGAGCTGCT
>NZ_AWUR01000049.1:0-13286 GCF_000468835.1 Acidaminococcus sp. BV3L6
GAACCGCGGGGAAAAAGGCATTTCCTCACGGTCCTTTGCGTTATCAGGCGTTTTTCACAATGAGTTCCAGGAGTTTCATGGTCATTTCATAGCTTTTTACAAAGGAGCTGACGGGCAGGAACTCAAAACGGGAATGGAAGTTCATGCCGCCCGTAAAGTAGTTCGGAGTCATGATTTTTTGCGTTGAAATGTAGGATCCATCGGTCCCGCCGCGCATGGCGATGGTCTTTGGCGTTATCCCCAGTTCCTTCATGGCGTCGTAGATATAATCGATGGCTTTATGGTTCTCGTCCGTAACAGCGTCGGCGATATTGCCGTAGACGTCGACTAGTTCCAGTTCGACCCGGGCCCGCGGTTCCATTTTCTTAAGGCGCTCGACATTTTCCCGGATAAGGGCCTTGCGCGCTTCATAGCGGGTCTTGTCATGGTCGCGGATATTGAGGGTCACAACGGCGGTGGACTGGTTGGACTGGACGGCCTGACACCAGATATAGCCTTCCTTGCCTTCCGTGCATTCCGGAGTTTCCTTACGGTCAAAGAGGTTAATGAAGTCGACGGCCAATAGGGTCGGGTTGACGAGGACGCCTTTGGCACTCATGGGATGGGCGCTGACGCCGTGAATGGTTACTTTGCCGCTGCCGGCGTTAAAGGTCTCGTAGACGACTTCCCCGAGTTCGCAGCAGTCGATGGTATAGGCAAAGTCGACAGGAAAACGGCTGAAGTCGATATGCTTTGACCCAAATAGGCCCACTTCCTCATCAGGTACAAAGGCGACATAGATATCGCCGTGATAAAGGGATGGATCACTGGTCAAGGTCTCAAGGGCGGTGACTACGTTTGTGACGGCGGCTTTGTTGTCACTGCCAAGGACGCTCGTGCCATCGGTCACAATGAGGTCATCCCCCTGATAGTGCAGGAGTTCTGGATGGTCCTTGGTGGTCATGACGATCTGTTGATCTGCGTTCAGGACGAGGTCTTTCCCGTCGTAGTTTTTGACCATGTGGGGATGGACCACAGGCGAAAGGTTGACGTCCACCGTATCAAGGTGCGTGCAAAAGCCCACGGCAGGGACCTTTTTGGTGAACCCTGCAGGCAGATGGGCCGGCAGGCGAGCTGTAAGGACGCCGTATTCACTCAGGTGGATGTCCTCAAGGCCCAGGCGTTCCAGGTCCTTTTGGACGGCCCGCGCCATGTCCCACTGTCCCTCCGTGCTGGGGACCTTCGTGCCCCCATTGGCGCAGCTTTGGGAAGGGATGGCGACATAGTCATAAAAGCGATTGACAAGTGTTTCACGAATTTCCATCTATGATTGCCTCCTTAGGTCGATAGAGTGATAGGAATCATTATATTTTCATAACCGCCCCCCAATCGGCGCGATTTGTGCGCCGAGTAAACTAACCGTTACATGGGTCTCGGGTAAATGTAAGCCCCTTGGAACCCAAGCGGAATACCGAGGAACCAGAAGACATAAAGCAGGACGGTGAGCGTGACAAGAAGGGCGATGGTATAGGGCAGCATAAGGCTTGACAGGGTTCCTACCCCGGTCTTCTTATAGTATTTTTGACAGTAGATGATGATCAGCGGATAAAAGGCAAACATAGGCGTGCAGACGTTGACGGCCGAGTCCGAAATCCGGAAGGCGACCTGCGTCAGTTCCGGCGCGATGCCGACGCTCATGAGCATGGGGACAAAAATCGGGGCCAGGATGGACCATTTGGCCGATGCCGACGTAATGAGCAGGTTCAAGATGGCAACAAAGACGATGATGCCAAAGACGGTGATCTGCGGCGGCAGGGCCAAGGATTTCAGGAATTCCGCTCCCGCAATGGCAATGAGGGCCCCCAGGTTTGAAGCCCCAAAGGCATACATGAACTGGGCGGCAAAGAAATAAAAGACGATGAGCTGGACGAGGGTATGCGTGATTTCTTCCATGGAGTGGGTAAAATCCTTACTGGACCGGAAGGTCCCGCTCATGATGCCATAGACAATGCCCGGGATGGCACACAAGAGGAAGATGATAGCCACGATGGACTGCATCACAGGGGCCTTGAAGCTGGCAATGTTGCCAGCAGGGTCACGGAAGAGGGAATTTTCCGGGATCAGGGCAGCAAAAAGACCCACCAGCAGGAAGATGAGCACGCAAGAAGCCACGGCAAAGGAACGGTTTTCCTGGGGCGTGATGGGCTTCATGGCGTCTTCGGAAGCATCGATATCCGCGTCAAGGGGGCAGGCCTTGCGGCACCACGGTTCGGTGACATGTTCCGTCACCCACCAGCAAACAAGGATGATGGGGAAGGTGGCGGCAAAGGCAAAGAAATAATTGCACAGGACGTTCACTTCATAAGAAGGGTCAATGAGCTGAGCCGCCATCTGGGTGAAGCCCTGAATGACGGGATCAATGGCAGAAGGCGTGTAGTTTGCCGCAAACGCGCCGGCAATCCCGGCAAAGGAAGCGGCTACGCCGGCAAGGGGGTGTTTTCCCGAAGCGTAGAAAAGGTAGGCCGCAATCGGGATGATGATCATATACCCGCTGTCCGGCGCCAAATGGCTCAGCATACCGACAACGATCACGATGGGCGTCATGAGAAAACGCGGCGTCACGGAAAGGATTTTTTTAAGGCCTGTATTGATATACCCCGAGCCCTGGGCAATGCCGATGCCAAGCGTGGCAACGATGACCATGCCAAGGGGCGGAAAACCGGCAAAGTTTGAAACCATCTTGGTCATCAGGGTAACAAGGCTCTTTGGGGCAAGCATGTTTGTGACCATGATTTCTTTCCCTGTCGTAGGATGGATATAACCAAAATGGAACTGGGACAAGAACGCGGATAAGATGCACGTAATAAAAAATGCCGCGATAAAGAGCATGGTAATGTCGGGGATGCGGTTGCCGGCGCGCTCGATGAAACCGAGGAAGCCGCCGACTTGTTCCTGAGCGGGCTGTTGAGGCTGACTCATGAGGACTCCTCCTTTTCTTGGTGCAGATGGGTCAAAAGGATATAGGGACAGGCAGTAAACGAACTTTGATGGACCTCCTTTCTGTAGTGGCGGGACCGCGGCGCCAGACGGGAAAAAGACAGCCTCCCAGCAAGGGGGCAAAAGGGAAAGCCTATCCCGCGCCGCCCCCATGGGCCGCGGGCAAGGTCAGCTCCTGGGATAGGCCATAAGGAAGCGATTCTGCGCGTCCTTCAAGGCTGCCACAACGGCTTTTTGGGATAGGGCCAGAAAGCGCTTTTTGAGCAGATCCGTAATGAGGTCCGTATCGGTCACGAGGTTCTTGCCTTCTATGATCTGGCGCAGGAAATCAATGGTATCACTCATGATCATATTGGCGCTGCAGTTGATAATGGTTCCCGTTTTTACATCCACGACGAGGCTCAAGGTAAAGGTGCCGTACATGGCGTTGATGGCATCTTCCTTGGAAACCCGGGCGACGCCGGTCACAAAGATAGAATCTGGTGGATAGGTTTTCATGATGGATTCCTTTCAAGGCCGTTATTTTCTGATTGTTGGTGCAAAAATAGGACTACGCGGCTGTATACCTTCATCCTACACCCGAGAAAAAGGCGTGTCAAGCAAATATCTTGCTTTTCTGAAAAATCTATGGTACAGTTACATCAGTAACAAATAACTTCATCATTCCTTAGTTATGTGGAAGCAGTTACCCTGCCATCCGTCCGTAAGTAAGGCCTGAATCGCGGCGTCCCGCCCTTTCAGGCCTTTTTTTGTGCAATTGCCGAGGAGGAAACATCATGAATAAACAGCAACCGATTGGCGTCATTGATTCCGGAGTTGGCGGACTGACAGTCCTGCGCCGCCTGCAGGAGCTCATGCCCCATGAACATTTCATCTTTTTGGGCGATACGCTCAATACGCCCTATGGCAACCGGTCCCGTGAGGATATCATCCGTCTCGTGAACCAAATGACCGACTACCTCTCGTACCGCAATATCAAGGCTCTGGTTGCGGCGTGCAATACGATTACGGTCCTGGGAGAAGAAACCATCCGCAACGGCCATGATTTTGAAGTCATCGGCATGGCCAAAGGCAGCAAGATGATCCCGCGCGTCACCAAAACAGGGCGCATCGGCATCATGGCAACAGATTTCACGATCAGTACGGGAGCCCACAAAAAGGAAATCCAAGCCGCCCATCCGGAGTATCAAGTCTTTGGCGTCGGCTGTCCACGTCTTGTTCCCCTCATCGAGCACGAACAGTTTGGGACGGCTGAACTAAAGGACGCCATCAAGGAATATACGGACATCTTGAAGAGCCATGACGTCGATACGGTAATGCTGAGCTGCACCCATTACCCCTTCCTCAAAAAAGAAATTGAAGCCGCCATGGGACCAGCCGTCACCGTCCTTGATCCGGCGGAAGTCACCGCCAAAAAATGCCGCTATGACCTTTGCGAGCGGGATCTTTTGTGCAAAACCGGCACGGGAACTACGGAAATCTGCTTTACGACCGACCTGGAAAGAGGCCTGCGTCTAGCTTCCCTCATGGTTGATTTGAGCGCGTGCCGGGCACATGTCGTGGGGCTTGAGCGGCAGGATCCGGCCCAAAAGGTAGGCTGATTGAGGCGGTTACACGTTAAAACCGCTAAGGCAAAAAGACCCAAAGGCATAAGACAACAAGCAAGCCCTCAACCGAACGTAAGCGCAAGTTCAGTTGAGGGCTCTTAGTTTTTATTTGGGTTCTGTAAGAGCCGTGCACCGCCCTGAGGCGAAAAACCGTAAGGCTCTTTTTTTCTTATAAGATTCCCGCGATTGACTTTGCCTATTTTTTAAGGACAAAGGCTTTTTTAGGCTGACCGCAGAGCGGGCAGACATAGTCATCCGGTTCGCTTTCAAGGTCCCCGACATACTCATAACCGCACACGGGGCAGCGGTAGACTTTCCTTCCTTCCACGGATGTTTCTTCCGGTGCAAACCGATTGATAAGCGCCTCTAGGCGGAACCCATGCCCCCCTTCCTGACGGGCAAAAACAGCCATTTCATCAGCGGCTTCCGATAAACCGGCAGCCCGAAATTCATCAGAGATGGCTTTGATCTTTTCTTCACCGGCGGCTTCGACTTTCTGCAGGCTTCTTACAAGGTTCCAGAAATCCTGGGGATAAGCCCCTTTCAAGACGGCGTAGAATCCGGAATGGAAGGCTTCTTCGTTTCCGATGGCCATAAATTCCTTGCTTACTTCGTCAAGTCCCTGTTCTTTTGCAAGCCGGGCCAGTGCATAGTACATCATGACACCGGTTGCTTCCCCCTGCATCATTTTTTCAACAAACGCCTCAAAAGGGCGGCCTTTTACGATTCCATGCAAACTCATTTTGATTTCCTCCCTTGGACTCTTTTTCTTTTGATGGTCACAGTATATCGTCCTAATTTAATTTTGTCAAATTAAATTTTATAAAATTTAATTTTTCTTTTTACCTAGAGTCTGTTAGAATAGAGTCGTCCCCTTCTGGGACCTCAGATTCAGCCAAAGGAGAAGTTCCATGAAAAATGACCAGGACCAGTGGCTGCTGCTCGATCGTCAGCTTTGTTTCCCGCTCTACGCCTGTGCGCGTAAGATTGTAGCAGCCTACCACCCTTATTTGAAAAAGATTGGCCTGACCTATACGCAGTACATTACCATGATGGTTCTCTGGCAAGAGCGAGAAATATCCGTAAAAGACCTGGGAACCCGGCTTTATCTTGATTCGGGAACCCTCACGCCCGTTCTTAAGACCTTGGAACGTCTGGGCTATGTTGCTCGTACGCGCAGCAAGCTGGATGAACGGGTCGTTGTTGTTTTGTTGACGGAAAAAGGCGCCCACCTCAAGGAAAAGGCCCTTTCCGTGCCGGAACAGATGAGCTGCCAGCTCATGCAGCGAGGGCTTTCGATGACGCTGGAAGAAGCAGAAGCCCTCAAGAAAAAGCTTTATGAAATCCTTGCTTGTCTCTCTTCCTAAAAAACGGGAAGACAGCGGCCCGCTAAGGCCGCCTGTCTTCCCGTTTTTCATATCTACTTTCATATCGCTTTTCACGCCTATTTGAGCACGCCTCTCACGGCCCCCATACCAAGGAGGACGCCTAAAAGACACAGGCCCACACTAAGGAAAATATAAAGGAACCCTTTGGCGAGATCCCCCCGGTAAAAAAGGGTCACGGTCTCCAGGGAAAAGGTTGAAAAGGTCGTAAAGCCGCCGCAAAATCCCGTTTTCCAAAAGAGCAAAAAGGCCCCGCTCGTGCCGTGGATTGCGGCAAGTTCCGTGATGGCCCCAATGACAAGGGCACCGACCAAGTTCGTCAAGAGCGTCATGGCCGGAAAGTCCATACCCACGGGCATCAGGCTTAGTCCATAGCGGCAGGCGGCACCAAGGCCGCCGCCCAAGAAAACGTAAAGCACGCTCACGGCAATCCCCCTCTATAGATAAAGAAAGGGGCGTGCCCTGTGCGCGCCCCCAAAAAGCGAGTAATCAGTCCAAATAGGTCAAGAATGTCTGGACCTGGTTCTTTAGTTCCGACTTTGTGCTGTCAGAAAGGACGAGTTCGTCCGTTTCAAATTCTTCCGGTGTGATGGCCATCCCGACTTGGGTGGAAATCATGTCGACACCGATGAAGTCAAGGAGTTCTGTCAGTTTTGCCCGGGCAAAGCTAGCGGCGGAACGGCCGGAAGCTCCAGTTATGGCCGCTTTTTTGCCCCAAATGACGGACGATTCACGAACGCCCGGCTGCGTGGGACGGCTCAGCCAGTCCAGCAGGTTTTTGAGGACGCCGGGATAGCTGTGATTATATTCAGGCGTAAAGAACCAGAGGCCATCGGCTTCGGCCACTTCTTTACGGACACGTGCCACTGCTTCAGGAGCCGGGAACTCAATATCCTGGTTCATCTGGGGCAGATCCTCATAGGAAAGGATGGAGACATCCGCCTTTTTTTCAAGCATTTTCTGGGCCATCAGGGCTGCTTGTCGATTAAAGGCTTTTTCCCTCATGGATCCTACAATGAGCAGTACTTTCTTCATGCTTATCGACTCCTTTCGATATCACTCATCCTCCGCTTCTTGGGAAAGGAAGCGGCGAACTTCATCAGTAAAGCGCCCTAGGACGGGCGACAAGAGCGGACCCTTTTTCCACACGAGATACGAACGGTTCTCGATCGGTGGGTCAAGGGGTTTCATCAAGAGGCCTTCCGGCACATAGGGAAAGTCTAATCCCAGGGCAATGCCGAGGCCCTGCTCCACCATCACGCATTTATTGAAAAGGGACAGGTTCATACGGTTCATCGAGGTACATCGGTTCCCATAGGCACCCAGCCAATTGTCGATCAGGTTTTGCACCGATTTTCGTTCCGCCGTGATCAGTCGTTCCTGGGAAAGGTCCTTAGGGGTAAGGGCCTCTTTTTGGGCAAGGGGATGGGCTTTAGGAAGCAGCGCTGTCCAGCGGTCCTTTTTGGGCAGTTCAAGAAACTGGTAGCGTGTAATGTCCACCGGTTCAATAAGGACGCCAAAGTCAAGGAGGCCCTGGTCCAAACGGCAGATGACATCGTCAGCAATGGCCGTATAAACGGAAAAGACGACATCTGGATAACGGGCCTGCAGGGATCTCATGACACGGGACAGGAAGACCATGTTCACGGTCTCACCAATCCCGAGGGAAATTTCCCCAGCAATGATTTCCTCTTTCTGCTTCATTTCCGCTTCCGTTCGGTCAGCCAGTTCCACCAGGTCCTGGGCTCGCTGTTTAAGGCGCATACCCGATGCGGTCAGGAAAATATGATGTCCATTGCGGATAAACAATGTCGTTCCCAGTTCCTGTTCGAGTTGGTGAATCTGCCGCGAAAGGGTAGGCTGCGTCAAATGCAGTACAGAAGCGGCTTTTGTCATGTTCTCCTCACGGGCAATGGCAAGAAAATAGCGCAGGACCCTGAGTTCCATGAGCACATCACCTCCATCAACAGAATACGTCCACAACCTAACAATAACGGAGTTCTTTTTCCGTTTGAATACTCACATTGTAGCATAAAAATGAATCTCTCACCACTAGGGAATGAAGAAAGACGATGATTTTTCACAAATAATTTTGAAATATTCACAAAGTGCAAACAAATTTGCAGGCCTTTGCAAAGTTCTTTTGTCTTTTTCCTTTTTTTCAAGTAGAATAACGGTAGAATAAAGGAATCAATGATCCGATCAGGTACAGGAGGAAAACCGATGATCAAAAAGATTGCCGCAATTTCATTCAGCCCCACGGGCAGTACGCGTGACCTTGTCGACAAAGCGGCGGAAACGCTGGCCGGGCGGCTTAAACTGCCCCTTTCCTATGACAGCTTTACCCTGCCTAAAGATCAAAAGAAGGTCCGCCGATTTACGGAAGAAACCCTCGTGGTTTTCGGCATGCCCACCTATGCTGGCCGCGTGCCCAATAAGGCCCTGCCCTTTTTAAAGACCCTCTTTGTCGGCGGCGGCGCGCCCGCTGTGGCCCTTGTGACCTTTGGGAACCGCAGCTATGATTCCTCGCTAACGGAACTTAATGAAGAACTGACAGCTGCTGGATTCCGTGTCTTTGCAGCCGGTGCCTTTGCGCGGCCCCACGCCTTTGCCAATATTGGCCATGAGCATCCGACCAAGGAAGATAACAACTTACTGGAAACGCTCCTTGGCGTTGCGGAAGTCAAGATCGCGCAAGAAGATTTTGGGTCCATCACCATCAAGGACGGCGCTCCTGTAGGCCCCTACTACATTCCTTTGGGCGAAGACGGTGAGCCGGCAAAATTCCTCAAGGCAAAACCGCTCACCGATTTTGAAAAATGCGACCACTGCGGCAAATGCGCCGCCGTATGCCCCATGGGAGCCATCAACAAGGACAATACGGACGAGGTACCGGGAACGTGCATCAAATGCCAGGCCTGCATCGTCTACTGCCATACACACGCGAAATTCTTCCACGATGACCGGTTCCTGTCCCATAAGGCCATGCTGGAGAAAAACTATGTGAGGACGGCGCAGTCCGAGATCTTTTATCGCTGACGCGCAAATCATCTCCTGCCGAGGGGCCCGCTGAGGCCTGTCTGTGCGTCTTTTTTCGGCTCACAAGGCCAGCAAAAAATCCCAACGATCTGGAAGGGTCCTGTCGTTGGGATTTTTTATTTTTTATTGACAAAAGTCCATTAAGACGCCTTGCGCGAGGAGCTAGCTGCGTTTTTTCCTTAGGCGGGACGGGCGGCTTCCGCCTTATTTTCTTCCCTTGCGTTCCTTACGTCCTTAGGAATGACGATGGTTTTCCCCTCTTCAGGGGCCAGATCCATATGGAATTTAAGGGACAGGGAATCCAGGAAAGCCGTGGCCATGGCTTGCTGCGTTGTCGATAATTTCTTTCCGCGCTTTGCTTCTTCCGCCTCTTTTTGGATCAAGACCGTGGTTCGCACGAGTTCTGTCAGATCGGCATCATAACTTAGAGGAAGATGGGTCTTTTCATCGATGGTAACGAGGTAATTTTGCTGCGCCAAGGCGTCAAGGAAGCGTTTTTGATACTTGTCGGGCAGGGGGTCTTCCGATCCACCAATATATTTGAGGATGCCTTTGCTGGCAGCCCTTCCCCAAAGGGGCTCAAGGGCATCCATCCGAAAGAGGATGACTTCCTTACCGCCATCTTGCGAAAGTACATGGGCCGAGCGGATGGAACGGGTCATAAGGTCCTTGACGGCCGCCATATCAAGGGGCGCCGCGTCGGCTTCTTTCGGAACCGTTTCCTTGACCCACAGGTTCTTTTCCTTTGCGTAGGTCACATACGCGTCCTGGGTCTCTTCCGTATAGATTTCAATGGGCACGCTGGCTGCCGCTTTCCCGCCAAGTCCCTCGGTCCTCACGGTCCCTACGGAATGGCTGACGGAATAAGGCTCCATATGGATCTTGCCGGTTACATCCAAATCGGCTGAAAGAAGGAAACTCACCACTTTTCCCTTGACTCGATACGTAAGGTTCTGATCTGTATGCGTTTTAAAATAATCATTGAGCGTTTCTGCCGAAAGGATGATTTTTTTTGCCGCGTCTTCCTTCGTAAAATCAAGGGTCATAGAGGGGTCCTTTTTGGCAGTGCCCACTTTTACGGCGCTAGGAGCCGCTTTTTTCGGGGTCTGGGCCGCACCGACCTGGCTGAAGAAGGGAACCAGCAAAAAGGCGGTCAAGGTCAGCCCCAGGGCTTTATGGGAAAAATTCATGATGATGCTCCTTTCCAATCTCTTTTCTCTATTGTCAGTTTGTTTCTGCCGATTGTCAAGGCGGGAATCGAAAACTTTTTGCGTCCGCCGCTGGCCCCGTTCTTTGATCCTTCATGAAAAAAGCCAGCCATCAAGGGGCCAGTCCATCCATCTTATTGTCGAAATGATTTTTTTGCGTTATAGTTATCCTATCATCTCATGGGAAGGATACAAGCGTTCCCATAAAATAGACAAAAGGAGCTGAATCCTATGAACGAAGTCTTGACTGCCCTCAAAACGCGGCGCAGCATTCGGAAATTCAGGTCTGACCCTGTCCCCCAGGCACTCCTTGATGAAATCATGGAAGCGGGCCTTTATGCGGCAAGCGGTATGGATCGTCAAAAAACGATCATCCTCTGCCTCACGGATCCTGACGTCATCGCCAGACTTTCCCGTGCCAATGCCCAGATTGCAGGCTATAAAGAAGGGACGGATCCTTTTTATGGGGCCCCGGCTGTCCTTGTGGTCCTTTCACCCAAAGAGGTCCCGACGGCCCTTTATGATGGGTCCCTTGTCTTAGGAAACCTCATGACCGCCGCCCACCCACGCCTTGGGTCTTGGTTCCTGCTGGATTCACCGGGCCTATGAGGAATTTAAGCAGCCTGTGTGGCAGGAATTTCTCCGCCAGCTGGGCCTTAAAGGCGACTATATCGGCATCGGACACTGCGTCATTGGCTATCCGGACGAACATCCGGAAGCGTCCCCCCGCAGGAGCGGACGCATCTTTTATGTAGGAAAGGAAAAAAGATAATGGCTAGATTATTTTTCATGAACGACTATAACTGCGGCTGCGCGCCGGAAATCCTTGCCCGTCTCACAAAGGAAAATCTGACGCCCCACGTAGGCTACGGCAGCGATGAAATCACAAAGGAAGCGGCCCAAAAGATCCTTGATGCAGCCGGCGTTCCGGAAGGCGGCGTTTACTTTGCGGCCGGCGGCACGCAGGCAAACAGCATCGTCATCTCCCATTTCCTTAAGACCTACCAAGGCGTCATCTGCGCCCAAACAGGTCACATCAACTGCCACGAAGCAGGCGCCATTGAAGCGATGGGACACAAGGTCCTCACCCTGCCGGAAAAAGACAAGGTCTCCGCAGCAGCCCTTGAAACCTACCTCAAGGCCTTTTATGAAGATGAATCCTACACAGCCATGGTCCAGCCCGGCATGGTCTACATTTCCCATCCTACGGAATATGGCAGCCTCTATACGCTCAGTGAAGTGGAAGCCATCCGTGCCGTCTGCAACACCTATGGCCTTCCCCTTTATATCGACGGGGCCCGTCTGGGCTATGCCCTTGCCGCAAAGGAAAACGAACTGACCCTGCAGGACCTTGCGCGCCTCAGCGATGCGTTTTATATCGGCGGGACCAAGGTCGGTGCCCTTTTAGGGGAAGCCATCGTCTTTCCTAAAGGGATGGATAAGCTCTTTCCGACCCACGCCAAGCGTCAGGGTGCCATGCTCGCCAAGGGATTTGTGCCGGCCATCCAGTTTTCGGAGCTCTTTACGGACCATCTGTATGAACGGCTGGGCCGTCACGGCATCGACATGGCCATGGAACTGAAAAAGGGCCTGCTGGAAAAAGGCTACGCCCTCCACATCGACTCCTATACGAACCAGCAGTTTGTCATACTTCCGGAAAAAGTGGTCCAAGCCCTCAGGGAAAACGTCGATTTTGAGGTCTGGGAACGCAAGGATGAGGACACCCTCGTCGTGCGCTTTGTAACCAGCTGGTCCACGAAAAAAGAGGATGTGGAAAAACTGCTTTCCCTCCTGTAAGTTTTTGTACCGTGTAAAAGCCAAAGAAAAAAGGCCTTCCGGTGAGGGGCACCGTAAGGCCAGAAAAATGAACGGGAGCTTACGCTCCGGAGTCCAGATCCTGAGGGGGACTCAGAATCATCATCGCATGCAGCCATTCAAGCTGTTACCCTGATGATAACACCTTGCTTACCCATTGTATAATACATCTCTATTATGATATGATAGGTGAAAGCTATTAACTCTTTCTTTTACAGAAAAGGACATGATTATGGACAGCCGTGATTTAACGTATGTACTGACCGTGCGGGACACGCAGAATTTTTCCAAAGCCGCACAGCGTCTTTTTATCAGCCAGCCTTCACTGAGCCAATACATCCGCCGTTTGGAACAGCGCTTGGGTGAGCCGATTTTCTTTCGGGATAAGGCCCAGGTCATGCTGACGCCCTTTGGAGAAGTGTACGCGCGGGAAGCGGAAAAACTGCTTGACTGCATCCATCAAATGGAAGAAACGCTGCACCTTGCCAAAGAACGGAACCGCTCCATGATCCGTGTCGGCATTTCCCAGTCCTATTCAAAATCCTTTGTGCCGGCCATCATCAAGATTGTCCATAAGCTGCGGCCTGATTCCGACGTGGCGTTTGTCGACGGGATTTCCACGCTCCTTGAAAAGGAAATCCTTGAAGGGCGCATTTCCTTCGGAATCTTTCCGGGACCGCCGGCGCGCAGTGATGTGGCTTTCGTTCCCCTCTGCCAGGATCCGCTCTACTTTGCCGTATCGCGGGACAACAAAAAAGCGGTCGAAATCCTAAAATTCGCTTGGAGCGGCAAATTCCTTGACTTAGCCGCTTTTCGGGACTTTCCTTTCGTCCTTCATACAAAAGGGGCCAAATTGAGGGACCTGACGTTCCACATCTGTCAAAGTTTTGGGTTCCTCCCCCGCCCCATCTGCGAATCAGAGACCCTGGATACGCTCTATTCCTTAGTGAATCACAATTATGGAGTGGCCATCCTTTCCCTGACACCCCTCACGAATCTGTCCGAAAAAGAAAACCGGGTTCTTTTCTTTCCGCTCCTGACACCGTCCGCAACGCGGACATTTGGCTTTTACTGCAGCAGGGATCAGGAAAACGATTCCTTTATCCAGAAAGTGGCGAAGGCCATGCGGATCAAGATTGAAGCAAACCATCAGCAAATGAAAGCCTTCATTGAACGGGACCGGGAACATGTCCTGGGACGCGGGTAACGCTCCAATCACATAACAATAAGAAGCCTGGAAACTGTCCCTGTCAGTT
>NZ_AWUR01000050.1:0-3299 GCF_000468835.1 Acidaminococcus sp. BV3L6
AGAAAAAGGAAGAAGAAAGCTCGTAAGGCTCCCTTCTCCCCTTTTTAGTGCCCCATCAGGCCGTTTCCTTCAGATGGGCAAAATAACGTTTTGTTTCAGCCACGACAGCACCGGACAGTCCCAGGAGGGCAATCAAGTTTGGGATCGCCATGAGACCATTTACGATGTCAGCCAAGATCCAGATGGCTTCCAGCTTCAAGAAAGCGCCGAGGCCAATGAGGATGATGAAAATAATGCGATAAGGCATGATGCCCTTGACGCCAAATAGGTATTCAACGCAGCGTTCACCATAGTAGTTCCATCCCAAGATGGTGGTAAACGCGAACAGGACCAAGCCGACCATCAGGAGATAGCCACCCATCTGCGGATAGGCCTTGAGGAAGGTTGCGTTGGTAAGGGCCGCACCGTTAAGGTCCCCAGTCCAGAGCCCGCCAATGACAATCGTAAGTCCTGTCATGGTGCAGATGATGATGGTATCGATAAAGGTTCCCGTCATGGAAATCAGCCCCTGTTCAGCCGGCCAGTCCGTCTTAGCGGCAGCTGCAACGATCGGTGCGGACCCAAGACCCGATTCATTGGAAAAGACGCCGCGGGCAATCCCATTTCTCATGGCAAAGAGCACAGTGGCTCCGAGGAACCCGCCTTGGGCAGCCGTCGGCGTAAAAGCATCACGGAAGATTTCCCCGATGGCCATGGGAATCAGGTCATGGAACATAACCAGGATGCCTATGGTAGACAGCATGTAAAGGATGGCCATGGCCGGTACAATCCGGCTTGCAGCGGCAGCAATGCTCTGCAGTCCGCCCAAGGTTACAGCAGCAACAGCGATGGTCAGGATGGCCGCTGTGCCAGCAACAGGAATCCCCGCGTTGAGCTGGGTAATGTCAACGATGGAATTCACCTGGGCAAAGGTCCCGATACCAAAGTAAGCAACAAGGATTCCAAAGAAAGCGAAGGCTATGGCAAGGGGTTTGTACTTTTTCCCCAGACCCAGCTCAATGTAGTACATCGGGCCGCCAGAAATCTGACCTTTGGCGTCGACCGTGCGGTATTTGACAGCAAGGACACCTTCCGCGTATTTTGTTGCCATACCAAAGAAGGCGGCAATCCACATCCAGAAGATGGCTCCCGGACCGCCTGCTTTAACAGCTGTCGCGACACCGACGATATTCCCCGTACCAACGGTGGCTGCAAGGGCTGTACACAGGGCCTTGAAACTGTCAATGTCACCTTCGCCGGCGTTTTCCGCCTTGAAGATGAGTTGCAGGGCCTTGGGCAGGCGGGAAACCTGCAGGAAGCCCAGCCGCAAGGTGAGGAAAATCCCTGTCCCTACAAGCAGGACCAGGAGCGGCGGTCCCCAGACAAAGCTGTCGATGCTGTTCAAAAGTTCAATGTTCATGACTTCCCCTCCAATAAAATAGATAGATGAGTGCAGCCCCCTCCCTTTTTAGGGGAGAGGTTCGAGAAACGCTTCCTTCGTTTCCTTATGTAAAGTAAGTGCTGCCGTATGATAGGTGACAAGGGTGCTGCGATGTCCCACACTGATCAGCGTTGTCCGGGCAAGGCGGGACAGAAGAAGCTCATACATGGCCTTTTCTGTCTCCTCGTCAAGGGCGGATGTTGATTCATCCATGAAGAGCCAAGCTGGTTCATAAATGAGTGCCCTTACAAAGGCAAGGCGCTGCTGTTCGCCCACGGAAAAGACATGGGTCCAATCGGCTTCCTCGTCAAGGTGGTTGGCCAGATAGCCAATCCGGCAATCCTCCATGAGGGCGCGGAGCCTGTCATCAGAGATCTGCCGAGTGCCCGGGTAAACAATAGCTTCCCGAAGCGTTCCCAGCGGCAGATAAGGTCGCTGGGGGATAAACATAAGACGGTCCTGCGGGGCAAGGGTGACCTTTCCCTTGGCAAATGGCCAGATGCCGGCAAGAGCCCTCAGGAAAGTACTCTTGCCGCTGCCGCTCGTGCCGCGGATAAGGATATGGGTGCCTGCTTGAACGGTCATTGTCAGGGGCTTTAGGATTGGCGAGCCGCTTGGAAGATCCACTTCAAACTGATCCAGGACCAACCTTCCTTCGTCCCCTACCGTGCGAGTGACCTGGTTCTGTGTCTTTGTCATCCCTGCAGCCTCCAAATGGGTGCGGAAACTCGTCAAGCGGTCCACAACCGCCTGCCATTCGGCAAGCGTTGCATAGGCATCGACAAAATAGGATAGGGAATCCTGCACGCGTCCAAAAGCAGTCGCGACCTGCATCAGGCCGCCCAAGGTCAGTTCCCGTCTCAGATAGCGCGGGATGGCCACCACAAAAGGAAAGATGATGGCAATCTGGGAATACCCCGAATTAAGCCATACCAACTGTTTTTGCTTTTTGACAATCTTCCAAAAATTTTCCAAAAGGACGCGAAACCGTTCCAGAAAAACACTTTTTTCGTGGGGTTCCCCATGGTAGAAAGCTACACTTTCAGCATTTTCCCTAAGACGCATCATACTGAAGCGGAAATCGGCTTCATAGCGTTGCTGAACAAAATTAAGATTCACCAGCCGGTGACCGACCTTATGGATCAAGAAGGTTCCCAGACCCGCATAGCAGATGGCAACCCAAACCATATATCCGGGGATGGAAATCTCTTTTCCTAGGATTGAAACGGCAAAAGGTCCTGAAAGGTTCCACAAAATTACAATAAAGGAAAGGAGCGTACAGATGGCTTTCATCAGGCCAATGGCAAGACTGAGGGTCCGTGTCACAAAAAGTGACACATCTTCGCTGATGCGCTGGTCGGGATTATCCATATCCTTCCCGAACATTTCGAGCCGGTAATAGGTCTTGGCAGACAGCCACTCCTCCACATACCGTCTTGTCAGCCAGCGGCGCCAGTTCACAATGAGGGTCTGCTGCAGATAATAGGCATAGACAGCAAGGATGATATAACTAAAAGCAAGGATGGTAAACCGCCAGAGTTGGTGAAAAATCTCATCCACAGCGTAATCCTGGAGCGCCGTATAAAAAGAATTGTTCCATTCATTCAATAGGACAAGAACAAAGACAACGCCCAGATTGAGGACGACGATGGCTAAAAGAAGGCCATAGGCCTTCTTTTTTTCCTCGCTTTTCCAATAGCTTTTCGTAAGGTCCCAAACTTGATGGAGTAGTTTAATAGTTACGTTTGTTTTTTTCACGTGTTCGTCTCCTTACACTATTACGAATATTGGTATTATAATCCTTTAAAATATAAAAATAAAGCCTTTTCTCGAATTATTTTCTTATTATCATAAAAAATGTTTTCCTTTTAAAAAAAGT
>NZ_AWUR01000051.1:0-9730 GCF_000468835.1 Acidaminococcus sp. BV3L6
CCAATTTTTTCTCATCTCCATTACATTTTATTGCAATAATTCACGTATTCTTTATTGTTATATAAATTAGGATTAACTAACATGTATCCCAAATAAAAAAAGACCGCTGCAAAAAGCAGCGGCCAAACGAAAGCTCTTATTTAACGGCAAAGGCCTCAATTTCCACAAGGGCACCTTTAGGAAGCGCCGCTACCTGGAAGCAGGCACGAGCCGGACAAACACCTTTGAAGAATTCCCCATAGATTTCATTCATAGGTCCAAAGTCCTTGATATCCGCAAGAAGGACCGTCGTCTTAACGACATCATCAAGGCTGCAGCCAGCTTCAGCAAGGATATTCTTGACATTCGTCAAGGATTGTTTCGTCTGGGTGACGATATCATCGCCAGCAAACTCGCCCGTCTTAGGATCGATAGGAATCTGACCGGATACATAAACCGTCGTTCCGGAAGCTTCAATCCCCTGGGAATAGGGTCCAATCGCGGAAGGGGCATTTTTGGTAGCAATTTCTTTTTTCATGAAAAGTTCCTCCAATCAAGTGATAATATAGTTGTTTCTTTCGTTACCCAATAGAATTATATCACGAAAATCAAGATAAATCTCCTCTCCATCTTTCCAAGTATGGTACGCACTGCCATGGGTCATGACGCGGATCATACCGGCTGCGGTCTCAATGCGGTAGTCAACAGCATCCCCCATATAGAAACGATGCCGTACCGTCCCCTTAAGCATCCCTCCGTTCTTGGAAAGGCTTACATTTTCAGGACGAACAGCAATAATGCCATCTCCTTCAGGAATTCCCGCCTCATTAGGGAAAGAAACGGTAGTATTCTTGATAAAGGCCCTATCACCCCGCATCGCAGCAGGTACGAAATTGACAAGACCAATAAAATCAGCCACCATCTTTTTGGCAGGATGGGTATAGACATCAAAAGGGCGTCCAATCTGCTGGATTTCGCCACCATTCATGACGACAATGCGATCACTCATGGTCATGGCTTCTGATTGATCGTGGGTGACGTAAATAACCGTAATGCCAAGCTCTTTTTGGAGTGTCGAAATTTCAAAGCGCATGCTTTCCCGGAGCTTGGCATCAAGATTTGAAAGAGGTTCATCCAAAAGGAGTAGGCCAGGATGTGCAATGAGCGCACGAGCAAGAGCCACGCGCTGCTGCTGCCCGCCAGAAAGTTGATTGGGATAGCGTCTTCCATACTGGTCAAGGTGAACCATCTTAAGGGCTTCTTCCACACGGCGGTCCCGTTCGGCCTTGCTGACGCCCTGGATTTTCAAAGGATAGGCTACGTTTTCTGCGACCGTCATATGGGGCCAAACAGCATAAGATTGGAAGACCATGCCTATATCCCGTTTTTCCGGTGCCATAAAAAGTCCTTCACTTGCACTGGAAACAACAGTATCCCCCAGGATAATGGAGCCTTCCGTGGGACGTTCAAAGCCGGCAATCATCCGTAGGGTCGTCGTCTTGCCACAGCCCGAAGGTCCTAGGAACGAGATGAACTCCCCATCTTTCACGTCAAGATTGAAATCTCCCACAGCCGTTACATTTCCAAAACGTTTATAAAGATGCTCGAGTTTGACTTGAGACATAATTTATTTTCCTCCTTGCTAAATGGCAATGTGCCCTTTTGACACTTTGTTCAAGATGAGGTTCCCCACCATAACAATGATGAGAATGATAACAGACATAACCGAAGCATTCTGCGTATCAGCATAGGTCTGCAGTTCGTAAAGAAGGACACCAATGGTCTGGGTATCACTGCCATAAAGCAGATTCGACATGGTCAATTCATAAAAGGAAGGCATAAAGATGAGGAACCAGCCCGCTACAATGGAAGGAGCAATAAGCGGCATGATAATATCCTTACAAATGCGAAGCCAGCCCGCACCAGAGTTCAGCCCTGCCTCTTCAAGACTTGAAGAAACCTGGCTTAGGGAAGCGGCAATGGTACGAACACTCATGGTCATATACTTCACAAGATAGCTGACAATGAGGATCCACATGGTGGAATAAAGGTTTAAGCCGTAGTTACCCGAGAAGGTTATGATGAGAGCCAGTGCAATAACAACGCTGGGCGTACTGCCGCCGACCATCACAAGCAGATCTGGGAGACTGCGCCCCTTCACGTGCGTTTTAACCGATAGATAAGCCACAAAAAGGGAAAGGATCGTGCCAATCGTTGCAGCAATGAAAGCATACCCCAAAGAGCGCCAAATGCAATCGAGATACTGACTGTTTTCAAGAACCGGTATCCATGCGTCAAAGCCAAAATTATCAAGACTAAGGCCTTTGGACATGCTCACCATGAAGCTTGTAATGACAATGGATCCTAACGGCAGGATTACGGCTATAAAAGCATAGACGGCTACAAGAAAAGTAGCAAGACCTTTCCATTTTCCCAATTCCACCAAGGCTGGCCGGGTGCTTTTTCCGCCAATGGTCGTATAATCCTTGCGTCCCATGAACCAAGTCATGAAAAAGAGCAGACCATTGGCAAGAATCATAAGCGATACGGCAAGGGTTGTCGCATTGCGGATACCGCTGTCGTTGCCCATATAGACGAAGGATACAATGCGCGTTGTCAGGACTTCAATGTTGCCTGGCATGCCCACAATAGCCGGGATTCCAAAAGCAGAACCAGCCCCAATGAAGACCAAGAGGCCGCCGGCGAGGATACTCGGCGCCATGAGCGGCAGTGTCACATCCCACAGGACACGAAGCGGCGAAGCGCCGGAAACGCGGGAAGCTTCTTCCAGTGTGGGATCCATTTTTTCCATGGCACGGGAAATGGTAATAAAAGCAAAAGGGGAATAAAAGAGGGTCAAGACCCAGATAAGTCCACCTTCCGTATAAATATTAAAAGGGGCCTTGCTCAAGGAAAAGATGGTTTTCAATAGGGCATTGAGATATCCTACATCAGGATTAAGAAGCTGCGTCCAAGCAATGGCCCCAACATAAGGGGGAATCATATAACTGGCAACAAGGATGGTTCGGAACTTTTTTCGTCCCGGCAAATCCGTTCGGCCGATAAGCCAGGCCAAAGGAAAGGTTATCAGGACGGAAAGAATCATGACGAGAATAGAGATTTTCGCCGTATTGGTCAGGGCCCTCATATTGACGGCCTGTCCATAGACAGTAAGATAACTCGACACGTCCAGGTGTCCATCAACAACAACGCTGTCGATAATAAGTACAGCCAGAGGCAGTACAATGAAATAAAGAAGGATGAGGACAGATAGCGCAATGACCATAAACTTACTGTCAAGGCGCGGCATTTGATATCGTTTCACTGTAAACTCCTTTTCCGCTTGAAAAAGCGGGGAGGCCAGAGGATGTTCCCCAGCTCCCCGCTCACAGTCCGATGGCTGCGGAAGGTGATCTTTTATCTATCGAGGACGCGAGATCGGAATTCTTCCTTGATTTGGGCTTCATTCTTAGTCAGCTTATCCCAATCTACCTTAATGGCATTCTGGAGCAATTCCTTCAGCGTATGTTTGGATCCCTGCGGTTTTTCCACATCATCCCGGACCGAATACATCCAGCCAGCAGTTACGGCTTCCTGACCTTCTTTGCTGAGCCACCAATCCGTAAGAGCCTTGGCACCGTCTGGATTCTTTGTCGCTTTGAAGATGCCGATCGGTGAAGAAATGAGGATGCACCCTTCCTTCGGATACACAACTTCCAACGGTTCCTTCTTGGTCTGCTGGAGTTTCAGCACATTTTCTTCCAAGATGATGGCAGCCATATATTCACCTGTGAGAAGTTTATTTTGGATGGCACTGTTGCCTTCTTCAACACGGAGTCCATTGGCTTTCAAACGATCAAAATACTCCCAGCCAAATTTATCAGCAAGGGCTCCAACAGCAACATAAGCAGTCCCGGACAGAAGCGGGTTCGGCATGGCAATACGGCCTTTATACTTTGGATTTGTCAAGTCTTCCCAGCTTGTCGGAATATCTTCCTTTGCAATCTTATCCTTATTGTAGGCAATAATCATATTGCAGACACGGACGGAAGTCCAAGCGCCATCCTTATCCACTTCCATGATATGATGTTTGATTTCAGGGGACTTGTAATCCAGAAGGAGACCCTTTTCCTTGAGATAGATATAATAGGATGGGTCAGCAACCATGAGGACGTCGTCGCTGATCTTGTCTGCCTTGATTTCCCCGGCAATCTTTGTCTTGATCTTTTCTGTACCGCCTTGGAACCAATTAACCTTTAAGTCGGGAAACGCCTTTTGAACAGCTGGTTTCACACGGGAATTGACGACATCAGGATACATGGACGTATAGACCATGACATTGCCTGAAACTTTCTTGCCGCCCGAAGCGGCTTCTTTCTTGTCACCGCCGCCACCGCAGCCTGCTGCAAGAAGGCTGCCGCAGGTAAGGGCAAGAGCTGCTAGTTTACACCATTTTTTCTTCATCATGTAGATTCATCCTTTCTGGAGTGGATTCCGCGGGGAGACCATCCCGCCTCGATTTATTTTTCTTTGTCAGCGTAGTAGGTAAAAAGCGCCTGCGTTCCTAAATCCCCCATTCCTTTTGCCTCGAGGGTCCGGTATTCCGCAAGGACCTGTTTGAGAACGGGCAGGGCAAGGCCCATCTTGCTCGCTTCTTCATCGGCGAGATTCATATCTTTGATGAAGTGTTTCAGGAAAAAACCCGGTGCGAAATCACCATGGACCATCTTGCTTCCAAAAGCATTGAGCTGAGCACTGCCCGCCGCCCCGGTGGACACGGCAGCTAAAAGAGTATCCAGATCAAGACCCTCCTTTTTTGCATAGTTCAGGGCTTCACAAATGCCGCTCATGGCGCCGGCAATCATGATCTGGTTGGCCATCTTGGCATGCTGACCGGAACCAGCCGGTCCCATGTAGTTGATGTTGGTTCCCATCCCCTCAAAGACAGGGCGCATGGCCTGAAAATCCTCTTTTTCACCACCGACAAGGATGGAAAGGGTTGCGTTTTTAGCGCCCGTATCCCCACCTGTAACCGGTGCATCGAGGACATGAAGGCCAATGGCAGTTCCTTTTTCGCAGAGTTTTTTTGCAAGGGTTGGACTTGTCGTAGTCATATCAATGATATATTGTCCGTGGTGGGCATTATTAAAGATGCCCCCTTCTCCGAAATAGACCGCTTCCACATCTTTAGGAAAACCGACAATGGAAATCATGACATCGACCGCTTTGACGCAGTCAGCAAGCGTTTCATGAAGGGCAACCCCTTCGGATTCAAGGTCCGCAATCTTCTCAGGGTGCCGAGCATAGGCATGCATTTCATAGCCCTTTTTTCCAAGGTTACAAAGCATGGATTTTCCCATGATGCCCGTCCCTACAAAACCAATCTTCAGCATTTCCGTCATATGGAATTCCTCCTTTTTCCCCAGCACTTGACTAAGGAACACACTCATTATATATAATTTGAATCGCTATGGCAACGAATTATCCCTATAATTCTGATAATTGCATCATTCATCGCACTTTTTCCATTACAAAAGATGCCTATACATCAAAATTCTTAAAAACTCCCTGTAACATGGGCACTGTGCTGATGATAACCCTTTTTTTGTAACAAGCAGCCTTATTCTCCGTCTAACTTGAATGGAATAGTAAATTCGCCTTTATTTTATATTGCGTCCATTATACAAAAACAAATCATAGACAAAGTAGTAAATTATTGATACGATATAATTGATAATTCTGTATTTTATATCAAAGGAGGCCTTTTCATGACCAGCAAGATCCTGCAAGAACTTCTCAAGAGTACTGCTTTCCTAGGTGTTCTGCTCCTTATCGGACTCTATCTTCGAGCCAAGATTTCCCTATTCAGACGTTTCCTGGTTCCCGCGTCTGTCATCGGCGGATTCCTCGGACTTCTTTTAGGGCCTGAAGTCCTTGGTCTTACAGGCTATTCCCCCATATCCCCTGAATGGAACAAGACGTGGTCCCTGCTTGCAGGGATTCTCGTCGTTCCCATGTTTGCCGGGATTCCCTTGGGAAACTTCGTCAAGAAAAAACGGCTCGATCCTCAAGAAAACCGCAAAGAAGCCGCTAAGATTGCTATTGTGAGCGGCATTGCAAGCGGAGCCTTTGGCTTTCAGATTATCCTAGGCGTCGGACTTCCCCTACTTTTTATGGCCTTTATTCCCGGTCTAGAATTCTACAACCAATTCGGCTACGAAATCTGTCAGGGCTTTAACGGCGGTCACGGTATGGCCGGGGCCATTGGGAGCCTGCTCATGGAAGGAGGCGCCAGCTACTGGGAACTGTCCCAAGGCGTTCTTACCACCTTTGCCACGATTGGCCTGCTTGGCGGGATCCTGCTAGGCGTCATGATTATCAACCGCGCTGCCGCAAAAGGGGAAACGGCCTTTTTGAAAGGATCCGCCTCTCTCCCGACAGAAGATACCTATGGATTTACAAAGGAAATAAACAAGCAGGGACAAATGGGACGGGAGACTACCCAAAGTGCTGCCATTGAACCATTGACCGTTCACCTTGCCATTATCCTTGCCGACTGCGGACTAGCTTATTATCTGCGCGGCCTATTTGTCAAATATCAGATCATCGGACTTCAGGACGTACCTGTTTGGCCCTATGCCCTGCTTCTCATGTATGCCGTCAACTATGGCATTCAAAAACTGCATTTGGAATGGATGATTGACGTTAAAATAAAGAACCATATTTGCGGCATTTTTGCTGACTTCTCCATTATCGCTGCCATCGCCAGCATGCCGATTCGCGCCGTCTTGGATTATATTCTCCCCATCCTTGTTATTTCTGCGGCGGGCTTTGTTCTGGTCTACTATACGACCATCAAGATGTTCCAATATTTCCTTCCTGACAGCTATCCTTTTGAACGGGGCATCCTCAGTTTTGGCATCAATACCGGCGTCATGATGACAGGTGCCACGCTGCTTAAAATCTGCGATCCCAATTTTGACTCCCCTGTTATGACGGACTACTCCCTATCCTACGCCATCCGGCAGGTCATTGAGCTTGTAAGCACACCCATCATGTATGCTATCCTCGTTAAAGGAACAGCCATGGATATGCTGAAATTTGGCATCATCTATACCGTTTGCTGCTATCTGATTGCTTTTATTGGGAAAAAGCTCTATGGATCCCCTCGCAAGGAGAAGATGAGGGAAACCGTTCTGGCTGAGTGATTCTTTTTTCCATCCAAAAAGACCGCTGCTCTTCATGCAGCGGTCTTTGTTCTTTATCAGAAAAGGACGATTTCTTATGGAAGGAGGGCCTTGACCTTATCAAGAAAACTATCTTTCGCCGCCGACTTCGACGGTATTATGGCAAGGGTTCTCACAATGTTCCTAAGTTTCCGCCCGTCATCATTCCAATAGGCTTCCTCCTCCTTAGGATAGGAGGCCGTCAAGATATGGATGCGGTCATTATTGAGGAAGGTCCAGCGCAGGGTGTGGACCGTCACAAGGGGAACGCCTTCCTGTAGGATGGTCTTATCGTAGGCCGTAAAAAGATGTTCCACACCGTTTATGATTTCCGTCTTCATTGGGCTCCAGTTACTGTAAGTGACAGTATACCCATCTGGAAGGCCCTTTCCATCACTGAATTTGATGCCGTCCATGGTGGCTGTGCCAAATTCCTGGAGGGCCTTTTCATCCATACCTAGATTCTGTCCATACCGAGGAAGCTTCATAGGACTTCCCACGGTTTGAAACGTAATTCGCGCCGCATGGTTTCCGGCCTCAAGGAAAGCCGCTCCTTGATCTGTTGTCACAAGGACGATGCTTCCTTTTTTGGAATATTGGGCCCGATCCTTTTCAAGGAGGGCCTTTACATAGGGATCTGTTTCTTCAGCTTCCATCTTTTTCCGGATTGCTTCCGTTTCCTCAAAAAAAGCGGAAGGAACCGAAAACCGGGCATCCGGATCCAATTTGACTTCAATCCAGCCCGGATACTGGACCGGCTCAATCTTAGGCGCTGCCGCTTTTTTCCCGCATCCAGCTGCCAAAAGAGCCAGGGTGCAAACAAGAAAAAGGAAGGGGCGCAGTAATTTTCTCATAGAAATCCATCCTTTCCATGCGTCATTATACCATGTTTTTCAAAACAAGGCGCAAAAAACCGGCCCCCCGCAGGAGACCGGTTGCGGTTCAAAGGTTATACAGCAAGGGAAAGCTGCTCATTTCCCAAGCCAAGTTCATCCCGTACATCCTCCCAAATAACCATACGGGCCTTTTTGAACCCATTGAAGGTCGTTGCTGAAGCCGATGTATAGGCACCGCAGACAGGAACAAGGAGCAAGTCATCCACTTCAAGGGGTTCGGTCATCTTGCCGCGGAACATAATATCCAAGGAATCACAGCTCGGGCCAGCAAAGGTTGCCGGGATCTTCTCCCCTTCCTTGAAGCTGATAAGCTTGTAGTCCCACTGATCGAAGATTACGCCGGAGAAGGTCCCATAAATACCATCATCGAGGAAATACCAGACCTGACCATTGCGTTCATTGACGCCAATGACCTTGGTAATAAGATTTTGAGCCGTGCCAGCCATATAGCGGCCGGGTTCACTCCAAATGATCTTATCGGAAAAGTCTTCCCGCAAGCGGGCTGCTATCTGATCCAAGATAGCCGTCAAGTTGTAATGGACACCCGTTTCCGGAATGGGGAACCCGCCACCAATATCCATGATGGGAAGGTCAAACCCCTCATTTTTTGCTTCTTCCAGGAGTTCATGGACAACATCAAAGGCGTGGAGATAAGAATCGGCCGTTGTAACCTGACTGCCGACATGGAAGGCAATTCCAGCCATGTCAAGACCAGCCTGCCGTGCCAGTCTCATAAGGGACAGGGCCTTTTCCCGCGGCGCGCCAAATTTCTTGTTAAGGTCCACATGGGCCTTGGGATTATCAATGCGCAAGCGCAGAAGCACGGTCGCATGGGGTACCCATTTGGCAATTTTGCAGATTTCCGATTCACTGTCAAAGGTCATACGCGTTACACCAGCATCGACGCAGGCCTTGAGGCCAGCTTCCGTCTTGATGGGATTGGCATAGATCATCTTTTCCCCCGGAACACCAAGGCTTGCCAAGGTACGGATTTCCCCGTCACTTGCAACGTCAAAATCAGCGTTTTTATCAATCATGGTCTCCAGGATTCTCAAATCCGGATTGGCCTTCATTGCGTAATGGATTCTCATCTGCGGGATATGGGTCCGCAGGATGTCATAATTTTTTTCAATCTGTTCCAAGGAAAGCACCAGCAAAGGAGTGCCGTATCTTTCAGCTAACCGGCTGACTGCATCTTGACTCAATTGAAAAAAAGCTTGTTCGTTCATCTATCCATCCCCCTCTGGCGTCAGCGACGCATATTTTAGTTCGCTGTTAATTATACTACAGAGCACAGAAAAGACAAGAGGAAAATAGAGGAAATTGAAGGAGATTTGAGGAGATTGAAGAAAAAATATGAAAATCGCTGGATAGTCCTATAAATTAAATGAATAAAAGCAATTATTCTATTTACTCCCTCATACTATCTCTTACGGCCTCATACGGCTCCATACGGAGCCAAAGCTCTTTAGGAGAAAAAGGGCTTATGAATATTTTTAAATCTGTACCATCTTTTACAACTTGATAACGTCTTTTGCATACACCCCTATACTCCTTTTTTCATTGAAGCAGAGCTATACTCTTCTTTTTTCTCTCAATAAGAAAGAGGCGTCCATGAATAAATATTGG
>NZ_AWUR01000052.1:0-4132 GCF_000468835.1 Acidaminococcus sp. BV3L6
AAAAAGAACCGTCCATCGGCCTGATGTGTACCCCAAAAACTGGACGCATATAAATTAGTTAAATGGCATTAGTGGATGTTTCCCGATATATTTCGGGAGGCATCCATTTTGTTTTTTTCTGAATCCTTTCCTTGTTGAAATAATGAATGTATTCTTTCACTGCTTTAGCAAATACCTTGAACGAGGTGTATTCTTTTTCGCTTCCGTAATACATTTCATTTTTCATCCGACCAAAAAAGGTCTCCATAATACTGTTGTCATAGCAGTTGCCCTTACGCGACATTGACTGTATAATTCCATGCTTTTTCAATTCACTTCTGTAAAATTCATGCTGATACTGCCATCCCTGATCCGAGTGCATAATTAACCCCTGTAAATTCCTGAATTTCTTAAAAGCTCGGTTCAGCATCCTTTTGATTTGGTTAAGATTAGGAATCATCGATAAATCATAGGAAATGATTTCGTTCGTATTCATATCCAGGATGGGGGAAAGGTAGCATTTTCCCCATGAGAAATGAAACTGTGTTACATCCGTTGTCCATTTCTGCAGTGGCCTGTCCGCTTTAAAGTTTCTCTGGATGATGTTGCCGGCCACTTTCCCGACTTCTCCTTTATACGAATGGTACTTTTCTTTCGGACGCTTGCCAAACAGCTTCAGGTCATGCATGATACGCTGCACCCGTTTGTGATTGATATGGAAGCCGCGGTTCACCAGCTCGTGACAAACGCGCCGAACACCATATCTCTGCTTATTTTCCTCGAATATGTAACAGATTGTTTCCGTAATTGATTTGTTTCTTTCTTCTACACGATCGGTACGCTTCAATTCATAGTAGTAGGTCGACTTCGCTAATCCCGAGAATTTTAACAGGTACTTTAACGGGTGTCCTTCCTGGCGGAGTTCCTGGATGACTGCTGCTTTTTCGCCTTGAGCTGCGCAGCCCATTTTTGTCGTCTCAAGGCGATTTGTTTTTTTATTACAGCATTCTCCGCTTTTATGTAGGCATTCTCTGCGCGCAGACGAATTAATTCTTCCCGTTCACTTTCATTTAATGGTTTGGGGCTCTTCGTATTTCTTTTCATGGGCTGATCCTTTCTATGCTGACCTTTCTTTTTACTTACGAGCCCATTATACCCCTCTTCTCTGTATTTACGAACCCATTGGTACAAAAGACCATAGCTCATACCATATTGACAGGCGACAGCCATCATTGACTGTCCGGCATTTACTTGTGAAACCAATTCAAGTTTCTCCTCTGGGGACCATGCCTTGTAATGTGCTTTGTGACACAATGCTTCCGGTCCGCCAGCCTGTTCGATACGATTCCAAGTACGAATCTTGTTACGGAAATTTGCTGTTTTAATTCCTTTAGGTGTTTTTACCCACTTACCTTGACGATAAAGTTCTACACACATCAGCTTAAATTCAGTCGTATAACGCAAAATGTACCCTCCTTACTGGGTGTCCAGTAAAGAGGGTACATTTCAGCCCTTTTTAGGCTCTTTTAGTCTCTTTTATCCGCTTTTTTAGACAAATTTCTTGAGATTCGTCATGCTGTGAAGGCTGAGGGCAATGGTCGACCCATTGTGCAGCAGTGCTGTTGTCGCTGGAGGCAGGATACCGGCTACACCAAGGGCAATCAGCGCGGCATTAAAGGAAACAACAAAATCATAGTTGAAATTGACACGCTTCATGAGCAGGTTGCTCAGTTCCTTTAGAACGATGAGCTGATGCAAGTCGCGGGCCGAAATGGTGATATCGGCAATTTCACGGGCAATATCAGCCCCTTCGGCAATGGCAATCCCAGCGTCTGCTTCAGACAAGGCAGGGGAATCATTGATACCGTCGCCTACCATGACGACACGGTGTCCTTCGGCCTTGGCGGCTTTGACGAACTGAGCCTTTTCCTCAGGCAGGACTTCCGCGTAAAACCGATCAAGCTCCAACGTCGCGGCTACATTTTCTGCTGTCCGTTTGCTGTCTCCCGTCATCATGACAAGGTTCTGGAAGCCAACGCGGCGCAGCGCCTTCATGACCTCCACAGCTTCCGGGCGCAAGGGATCGGAAATGCAGATGATGGCCATAAGGACCCCGTTCAATGCCATAAAGACATGGGAATAAGCTGGGGAACGGCTTTCGAACAGGTCTTCCTGACCCTCCGGGACACGGCAGTGCTCATCTTCAAAGATGAAGTGATGGGACCCGATGACAATCCGTTTGTCCCCGACACGGGAAGCAATCCCATGAGCTACGATGTATTCCACTTTACTATGGAGTTCATCATGGGTGATGCCTTCATCGGCAGCTTGACGCACAATGGCATTGGCCACAGAGTGGGGAAAATGTTCTTCCAGGCAGGCGGCATAGCGAAGGACCGTTTCCCGACTGTAACCATCAAAGCAAATGACGTCAGCAACCTTCGGCTTGGCAAGGGTCAGTGTTCCCGTCTTATCAAAGACAATGGTATCCGCCTCTGCCACCGCTTCGAGGAACTTGCCACCCTTGACCGTGATCTTGTAGGTACTGCATTCACGCATGGCTGACAACACCGCCAGCGGCATGGAAAGTTTGAGCGCGCAGGAAAAGTCAACCATGAGGACCGCCATGGCCTTCATAACATTGCGCGTGATCAGATAGGTCAGGAGGGTTCCGCCTAGGCACCACGGCACAAGACGGTCAGCCAAATGATTGGCCCTTCCTTCGAGGTTCGATTTAAAAGCTTCCGAATCCTCGATCATCTTAACGATTCGGTCAAAACGAGTATCCCCCACCGTTCCCGTCACCCGGATGCAGATTTCCCCATCTTCCACAACGGTTCCAGCAAAGACTGTTCCATCGACGGTCTTACGAACCGGCATCGATTCACCTGTCATGGAGGCCTGGTTCACGAGGGCTTCACCGCCCGTCACCAACCCATCAAGGGGAATGGTGCTTCCCATCTTGACACTGATGACATCGCCCTTTTCCACTTCAGTTAAGGGCACTTCGATTTCCGTTCCATTTTCAAGGACCTTCCATGCGGTATCCACGTTAATGGACATATGGGAAGCCAGATCATGAACGGATTTTTTTAGGGTCCACTCTTCCAGGATATCTCCAATTCCAAGCAGCAGCATGATCGAGCCGGCTGTACCAAGGTCGTTTTGAAGCATAGCCGCCGTAATGGCTGTTGCATCAAGGACCGGTACATCGAGTTTGCCTGAAAGAAGGCTCTTGACACCCTTACGGATAAAGCCTAGGGTGTGATACCAGGCACGGAGCATGCGCACAGGCATGGGCAGGAACCACTTACAGGCAAAATGACGCGTCACATGGGAAATCAGACGATTGCGGTAGGTCCGATTGAGGATCAGGGCATCCGCCTGATGCTTGCTGGACTTTTGGAGGCCCGGATCATTGGGGTCAAGATAGGCCAAGGTGTCCAAAAGAATAGGACGAAGAGAAGCCCTCTTGTCCGGAGCAAAGGTAATCGCAACTTCGCCCGATGCACTGTAAAGCTTAACCTTGTAAACTCCACTGATCCTTTCCAGGCGGGAAAGGATCACAGCGCCCTGCCGGGCATCAAACCCACGGAAGAGGACTCCTTTAGCGGACAAGCAGCGAACATGGATCCGGTCCCGGACCTCATGAATCATTTGAAATTTCACGATTGTCCCATCCTTTCTTCCTAGGAAATAGGGGTTTAGGCCTTATCTTCCACAGGTGTCAAGGCGTCTTCTTTAGCCTTCATCTCAGCAAGTTCCGCTTCTTCCCGTTTACGATTTTCTTCCTTGGCTTGGGCCACGATGTCATCAGCCTGGGCATTGAGGCAGGCCGCACTTTTTTCAGCGCATTTCTGTATGCGCAGGGCAGCAGCCGTCGCGCCAACGGCTGCTTTTTTCATGCATTTGCTCTTGAAAAAGACACGGGCCGCAAGCCCCAGAGCAGCACCGCTCACAACCATACCAACATGCATCCAATCTTCTCTTTCCATAGATAGCACCTCTCTCCAAGATAATATACAGCTAACTCATTAGGAGATTCTTTAGTTTTGAATCTCTTTATCTTGTCATTATAGCCTTTTCTTTCTCCTGAAACAAGCCAAAATCTTGATGATTCTTACGAGAAACTCTAAACGTTCCTCAATTTTTT